>NZ_JBHSNQ010000015.1:0-6545 GCF_042655065.1 Ureibacillus suwonensis | reverse complement strand
TTGGTCCCGTCGGTCCAGTAGGCCCTGTTGGTCCCGTCGGTCCAGTAGGCCCTGTTGGTCCCGTCGGTCCAGTAGGCCCTGTTGGTCCAGTAGGCCCTGTCGGTCCAGTAGGTCCCGTCGGTCCAGTGGCACCCGTTGGTCCAGTGGCACCCGTTGGTCCAGTAGGTCCCGTCGGTCCAGTGGCACCCGTTGGTCCAGTGGCACCCGTTGGTCCAGTGGCACCCGTTGGTCCAGTGGCACCCGTCGGTCCAGTAGGCCCAGTCGGTCCGGTCGGCCCAGTCGGTCCGGTCGGCCCTGTTGGTCCCGTCGGTCCAGTAGCACCTTGAGGCCCAGTCGGTCCAGTAGGTCCAGTGTTACCTTGAGGTCCTGTCGGTCCAGTCGGTCCAGTGTTACCTTGAGGTCCAGTCGGTCCAGTTGGTCCAGCGTTACCTTGAGGTCCAGTCGGTCCAGTAGGTCCAGTGTTACCTTGAGGTCCAGTCGGTCCAGTTGGTCCAGTGTTACCTTGAGGTCCAGTCGGTCCAGTAGGTCCAGTGGCACCTTGAGGTCCGGTAGGTCCAGTAGGTCCAGTGTTACCTTGAGGTCCAGTCGGTCCAGTAGGTCCAGTGGCACCTTGAGGTCCGGTAGGTCCAGTAGGTCCAGTGTTACCTTGAGGTCCAGTCGGTCCAGTTGGTCCAGTGTTACCTTGAGGTCCAGTCGGTCCAGTAGGTCCAGTGTTACCTTGAGGTCCAGTCGGTCCAGTAGGTCCAGTGGCACCTTGAGGTCCGGTAGGTCCAGTAGGTCCAGTGTTACCTTGAGGTCCAGTCGGTCCAGTAGGTCCAGTGGCACCTTGAGGTCCGGTAGGTCCAGTAGGTCCAGTGTTACCTTGAGGTCCGGTAGGTCCAGTAGGTCCAGTGTTACCTTGAGGTCCGGTAGGTCCAGTAGGTCCAGTGTTACCTTGAGGTCCGGTAGGTCCAGTAGGTCCAGTGTTACCTTGAGGTCCAGTCGGTCCAGTAGGTCCAGTGGCACCTTGAGGTCCAGTCGGTCCAGTTGGTCCAGTGTTACCTTGAGGTCCAGTGGCACCCGTTGGTCCCGTCGGTCCAGTGGCACCCGTTGGTCCAGTGGCACCTTGAGGTCCAGAAGGTCCTGTTGGTCCAGTAGCACCTTGAGGCCCAGTCGGTCCAGTTGGTCCAGTGGCACCTTGAGGTCCGGTAGGTCCAGTAGGTCCAGTGTTACCTTGAGGTCCAGTCGGTCCAGTGGCACCTTGAGGTCCGGTAGGTCCAGTAGGTCCAGTGTTACCTTGAGGTCCGGTAGGTCCAGTAGGTCCAGTGTTACCTTGAGGTCCAGTCGGTCCAGTAGGTCCAGTGGCACCTTGAGGTCCGGTAGGTCCAGTTGGTCCAGTATTACCTTGAGGTCCGGTAGGTCCAGTAGGTCCAGTGTTACCTTGAGGTCCGGTAGGTCCAGTCGGTCCAGTGGCACCTTGAGGTCCAGTCGGTCCAGTAGGTCCAGTATTACCTTGAGGTCCGGTAGGTCCAGTAGGTCCAGTATTACCTTGAGGTCCGGTAGGTCCAGTAGGTCCAGTGTTACCTTGAGGTCCGGTAGGTCCAGTAGGTCCAGTGGCACCTTGAGGTCCAGTAGGTCCAGTCGGCCCTGTTGGTCCAGTAAGCCCTGTTGGTCCAGTAGGCCCTGTTGGTCCAGTAGGCCCTGTTGGTCCAGTATTACCTTGAGGTCCAGTCGGTCCAGTTGGTCCAGTAGCACCTTGAGGTCCGGTAGGTCCTGTTGGAACTGGATCGAGATTAATATCTACAATTGCAGAACCTTCAGTTACTTCAATATCTAATGTATTAGATCTTATAGTTAGGGTTTCACCCAAACGTATTGTTGCAGTACCTGTATTACCTACTACATAGAATAAAAGCTGATCTGTATCAAATCTACCCGTTGGTCCAGTAGGTCCTTGAGGTCCGGTCGGTCCCGTCGGCCCAGTAGGTCCCGTCGGCCCAGTAGGTCCCGTCGGCCCAGTGGCACCTTGAAGTCCCGTTGGTCCAGTAGGTCCCGTCGGCCCAGGTGGCCCCGTCGGTCCTCCAGTGTCCGTAATTAACTCCGAAACTTGTTTTAGCTTATTGTCTAATAATAATTCTTTCTTAATCGACATTGCGATTGTATCATGAACACTGTTATTGACTTGTAGAAGATCTTCAAGGGACGCTGCTGGTGATAGCCCAGAAATACCGGGAATTGTTCCTAACGCGTATTGGATTTTTTCGCCCTCAGCGTTAAGAATATGAGCCAAGCTTAATTCTTCCATTGCAATGGAAGCAAGGAGTAAGTTTATTACGTCAGCTCTTCTGATGGTAATATTGGGGGTTATATTCGGTAGATTGGGCTGAGACATTCCATAACTCCTTTCCTTGAAAAGTAAAACGCGTTACCATGGGAGTAACTCGATGATTTCGCATCAGTTAATGACCATTGGCAATACGGTCGTTTATAATCTATTCCTTGTTGGAAAGGAGATAAGGAATAAAAGCCCATTTTCATTGCAAAATCTACTATTAACAAAAAATCAATCTACGATGATAGTTTTAATGCCATAAGATGAAAAATTAATAGTGCTTATGTTTATTCTTTATTAATTCAATTACTTGTTTTAATTTATTATCCAATAAAAGTTCCTTTTGGATTGTTGATGTTAAAGTATGGTTAACGCTGTCGTTGATTTTTAAAATTAAATCTGTTGTCGTCGGAAGATGGGTGGGGGCTTCGTTCAGTTTTCCAATGGCAAATTGAATTTTCTCACCTTCCGCATTTATAATGTGGGCTAAACCAATTTCTTCCAATGCAATGGAAGCTAATAAAAGATTAATGACATCTTCACGGTCTATACTGATTTTGGGCGAGATGTCGGGAATATTCGGCATCGACATAGACTGATCTCCCTCCACATGGACTTAAACGTACGTCCGTTTTAGGCATACATACAATAGTAATATATTCATCATTTATTGTGGGGTTCATCCGGCAATTAAGACGGGGCATTTGCCAGCATCTCAAGTGGAAGTATCCGCAAAGGTGCGGCAGTAATGGATGAATGGGTGAAAGTCCGCATATAGAGGGGATATTCGTAATTAGCTGCAGTTTTTTCTCCAACCGTTTTTATCATTATCTTTCCTATTAAACATAAAGGTGCTCTTTAAAGAGCCGGATTCTTTGAAAGAGCGGGCCGAATCAATGGTCGATCTGTTACCGGCTTTTTTCAAAATGTGGATTAAAATTATGAAGGATTTTTCTTGGAATCAAAGCCGATTTCCAAAAGGCATAAAAAATGTTGAAAAAAGTAAATTTAATTTTCTTGACCAGAAAAATCAGAAGATTCAAAATGAAACTATACAAGAAAAGGGGTGGAGAAATGGAATATTTACAATATCGTCAAACAGGGGAAATCGGTTACATTACCATCGATAATATGCAGGAATTTAACACTTTAACCTTGGATTTGCTTGAAGAATTGGATGAACTATTGAAGCGGATCGCAGCGGCGCGGGAAGTGAAAACCGTTGTGATTGAAGGTTCCGACAAAGTTTTTTGTGCGGGACACAGTTTGCGGGAAATTGAAGAAAAGACAGAAAATGAAGTGCTGAAGCTTTTCCAAACTTGCTATAGAGTGATGCGTACAATGCGCGAGATGCCGCAACTGGTTATTTCAAAAGTGAAAAAAGCGGCGGTTGCAGCCGGCTGCCAATTGGTTGCAGCCAGTGATATGGCGGTTGCCAGCGAAGAAGCCAAATTTGCAACACCAGGTATTAATAGCGGTCTATTTTGCAGTACGCCTGCGGTATTTTTGAGCCGTAATATAGGTAGAAAAAAAGCGGTGGAAATGTTGTTTACCGGGAACTTTATTACTGCGCAGGAGGCCCTTCAACATGGTCTTGTAAACAAAGTGGTTCCAGCCGAATTGCTGGATGAGGAAACGGAAAAGTTGGCAAAAGAAGTGACGAAACAAAGTTTAAATATCATTGAATTAGGGAAGCGGCAATTCTATCAACAAATTCATATGGAAGACTTCCAAGCGCTCAATTATGCGACAGAAGTGATTGCTTTGAACAGCAAGCATCCCGATGCGCAGGAAGGAATCCGGGCGTTCTTTGAAAAACGCAAGCCGGTTTGGAATGATACCAAGACTACTGTAAATTAAATAAGTTAGGTATATGAAAAGGGGAATCTGAGCGTATTCAAATTCCCCTTTTTGATTTGGTTTACGGAATTTCACAGGGCATTCATGATCCTTCAAAATGTTCCCCATCAATAGCGTTCCTCTTTCAATTGCCCGATATTCAGAATGAAATGGCCCTCTTTATTGACCCGGAGCAGTTCTTTTTTCTTCAATTGATTTAGCGTACGGTTGACCGTTTCCCGGCTGGTGCCAATCATGTTGGCCAAATCGCGGTTTGTGAATTGATTTTTTATAATAAAAATATCGTTTTCCATTTCTTGACCATGGTTTTTCGCCAAACGGATCAGAAGGGAGACGACTTGTTCATAAGAATTTTGTAAAATTTTTTCTTCCAAACGATTTTGCAGGTCAACGATTAAATCCCCCAGAATACGGAAAATTTTTATACATACTTGAGGATTCTTCATTAAAAATTCTTCAAAGGAATGAATCGGAATATAAATCAATTGCGATTTTTCCACCGCTTGTGCATGGGCAGGATAATTTCCTTTTCTAAAAAACCCTTGATGGGGAAACATTTGCCCTGAAACGAGTACATTAAGGATTTGTTCTTTTCCTTGCAAATCGGTGCGGTAAATTTTTATCATTCCTTCTTGGATAAAGTAAACGTTTGCCAAAGGATCCCCCTGCATAAATACATGGGTACCTGCTTGATACTGGCGGGATTTTGCAATATTCACAATGGGCATCATTTCATGGTCTGACAAATCTTTAAAAGGAGCAAATTGTTGAAGAAGGGATTGGATGGATTGATTATTCATAAATTCAACACCTTTAAACATGTATGTTATATATTACTTTAACATAGTGATGGATTGTTTGTAATAAAAAATTTTGCAGAGTGTGTTTTATCTCACAACCCATTCATCAATACAAAGCTATGATTGATGTTGAAAGCATTGAAATGAAAATGGAGGTTACGAATATGAAAAAAATTTCTGTCAGTATAATTGCTCCGGATTTTGAACCGAGAATTCGCCATGCAAAAATTTTTGAGACATTTGAGGGGTTGAAATCCGGCGAATATATGGAACTGATCAATGACCACGATCCAAAACCGTTATATTATCAATTTATGATGGAACGGGAAGGTCAATTTTCTTGGGAATATATTGAAGAAGGTCCTGACAGATGGAAAGTCGTTATCGGCAAAATTTAAATTTGTACAGCTGTCTTTCGATGTGAAAGGCAGCTTTTAAACTAAAGAAAGAGCTTTCATTCATGACGGATCAGCCGTCTGAATGAAAGCATCATGTCAAATTAGACTTCCGGCAGTTTAAACAACTTTCTTGTGTTCTCTGTTGCGGATTTTGCAACAACTTCCGGTTCTACACCCATATATTTTGCAATTTCGTTGACGATATGCGGCAAAAAGGCCGGTTCGTTCCGACGATTTTTGGGTTTGTTTTCCATGTTCCGTGGAAGAAGATACGGTGCATCGGTCTCAATCAATAAACGGTCCAGAGGAATGAATTTTACTGCGTTTTGCAAATCTTGTCCTCTACGTTCATCGCAAATCCATCCAGTGACTCCTATATAAAATCCCATCGAAACATATTTTTTCACTTGCTCTACATTGCCTGTAAAACAGTGGACCACCGATTTTTCCGCCAAATCGCGAAAGCCCGCAAAAATTTCGCAAAAGCGTTCATGGGCATCGCGTTCGTGCAAAAAGAGTGGCATTGAAAGTTTTCTTGCCAACTCCAGATGGGCTTCAAAACATTTTTCTTGAATGTCTTGGGGAGAAAACATCCGATTGAAATCCAGGCCGCATTCCCCTATGGCAATCACTTCGTCATGCTGTGCCAACTTTTCCAATTCATTCATTGTGTGATTCGTGAAAGTTTTTGCATCATGGGGATGAATGCCGGCAGTGGAAAACAGCGTGTTTGGATAGTTCTTTGCAATTTCCAAAGCTTGTTTGCTGCTTTTTAAGCTGGCGCCAGTCAATATCATTTGGACGACACCGTTTTCGATCCCCCGTTCAATCACTTCTTTTCGATCATTGTCAAATTGCTTATCCGTTAAATTGACTCCTATATCGATCAATTGCTGCATTGAAGTTCCTCCATCTACTGTTGAGTGAAAAAGTATATCAAAAACAATATACATTACCGTGGAGGAAATTTCATGAATAACGGGTCAAATAAATGGAGGCCGAAAATTGATGAAAGGAGAATTTGAGTGTACTCAAATTCTCCTTTCTCCTTGTGCGCCCGGCATGTACATGAACTATAGGGTGTAAGTCCCGAACCCCGAAGACAGAAGTAGAGGTTAGCCAAGAGCAAGGGTGTCCGTGGTGACGCGGAATCTGAAGGAAGCTGGAGGCAAAACA
>NZ_JBHSNQ010000014.1:0-7907 GCF_042655065.1 Ureibacillus suwonensis | reverse complement strand
CCAAAAATTGGATTCTAAAACGATTTTGGTGGACTTTTTAAAATTACAAGAGGCTTATTACCTAATTTTATAAAAGTTAAATTAAATATTATTTTCCATTAAATGTAACGTTAAGTTGATGACATTGATATAAATCCCCCTTCACGATCAACAAGTACCCCATCTTAAAAAGAACAGGAACAGGGGATCTAGAATGAATATTTGATTATCTTTCCATTCAAAGACTTGGTAAATAGGCTCACTAGAAAACATGATATCATGCAATTTTTGAAGAGAATCTCTAATCTTGTTCTTCTCGATTTTTTCCTTTGAATTAATTACTAGCAGCTGATCGATTCTCTCTTTCATTTCGTCCACTGACAGGCTAACAACAGGTGGATTTTGAGCAATTGCTTTTAATAAAATATGATAAATATCCGCTTTTTCTCCATTTTTTAATTGATATTTTTTTCTTTCTTGTCCCCTTGTGGATGGACCGGCCATTAACTTTTTAACCACTTCTTGATACGGTAAGTTAATAGTAGTGAACCGATAACTTTCTTCCAATTTTTTTTCGTCATTTATTTCCTTTATACTTTCATCTTCATCAATATTTAAAATAAGCGACAAATTCAAACAAATTGACTGCATTAACTGTGGAGATGTAAGGCTTTCTAAAGCCATTTTTGAAGCCAATTCATCACTTATTTTGATGCCAAGCTGCTCAAAACCAGTAATCGCAATTTCCTTTAACTCATCTTCTTGCCATGGTTCGATATTAATTAAATTTAATCTGCCGCTCAAATCTGGATTTTTCCTAATGGCGTCATCCGCTCTATGAGGTAGTGATATAACCACAGCTTTAAATTCTCTTCTAATGGCATCTTTTAATTGATAAGCGATATCTAACTGCACCTCTTCAGGAGCATAATGGAAATCATCCAGAACTAACACAAGGTTATTTTTTTTAAAAAATTCAATCACCTTATCCTTGTTTGATCCATACTTTTCTCGAGTAGAAAATGATTTATCTTCTGGACTATTATCAGTGCCTTTTAGTACAGTCGTTTCTGAGTATTCTCCTTCAAGAGGCAAACCGACTTTATTTGCAACAACTTCCCAAAAGTCTTTTGCATTTTTAAAATCACTACCTGTTAAAGAAACCATATTTTGCGGTTCGATCACTTTCTCACATAAGACAGTCTTCCCTGTTTTAGATGGACCAATAATGGACGTTAAATATCCCGGTGTATTAAGAGCTTGCTTCAAACGTGTTTCATACGTAAAACCGAAACCCGAAGACTTTCTAGAAACGTATGTGTATTTCGGAAATGATCCCGGTTTGAACACTTCATTAGAACGAAGCTTTCTCAAACCATATTCCTCCTTTTCACACCTTTATATATCTTAATACTAATATTTTAACCTAATCATCACTAATTTTAAACCTAATAATATAAAAAAAGACCTTTATGGACCTTTTTGTACTTTTCACAGCCTTTTCATCTTATACTTTTCATATTTATCTAAACATCAAAGCACATAAGGAGAGATCAACGATTGACAGATACGAAATTTTACATACATTGATCCCTTCCTCCAAAAACAAATTCCTTGGAGAATGTTCTCTCCAAGGAACAACTTCGATAATATAAGCGTATGAATGATACGCTAAACTTGAACATGCAGTTATGGTTATGATCCTGTCTGACCCTGTCTACTCGTACCGTCAATGATAAAAGGAGTATTCAGTGCCTGCGAAATTTTAAAAAGTGTCCCTACTCTCGGACTCGTAAGCCCTGCTTCAATCCTTCCAATTGTGGATTTTGGAACTCCAATACGATCTGCAAGTTCCTGTTGAGACATATTCAGCTGCTTCCGTCTTGTTTTGATCTGTGCAGCTATCGTTCCTTCTAATGAAGTTTTTGAACATGCAGCTCACCTCGAATAGCTGCATATTTCTTAAAAAAATCACTCATTCTTTTTCCCTCCTAAATTGTGAATCGCAAAATGATGGATGATTATATCGTTTGGAAAATGGTTGCCCTCCGCATCAGAAAGAATATGGATTATACTGAATAATGATCATTACATTTTCCGTAATGCTTCTACCTGTTCCTCTTTCGATGCATCTACATAAATAGCTGTTGTTTGAATGCTTTCATGCCGAGCAAGACGTCTAATAATCTTGATGGGCGTTCCAGCATTGGCTAGGTTTTTGCAAAAACTATGACGAAAGCGGTGCGGAGTAATGTTCTCCATGTTGGCTAGCCGAGCGTATTTAGCCAGCGTCTTTTGAATTCCCCTTTCGGATAAAAACGGGGAACGCTCGGATACAAATAATCGTGTGGATTCTTTATGTATGTCCTTTTCTAGACTTTTTCGATACTTCAGCCATTTACGTAAATTTTTGGCGTGTTTTTGAACCAGTATTACAGTGGCAAACTTATTCCCTTTGCCCTCCCGAATGATCACTTGAACATCTTTATCTTTTGTTATAATGTCGTTTATTTCTAATGAAGAAACCTCATTTACCCGCAGTCCTGAATAAAGCATTAAATCGATAATGGCTAAATTTCGCAACCGTTTGAATTCATTTGGCTCCAATTGTACATAACTAATGAAGCGGTCTTGTTCTTCTTTTGTCAGCCATTTTGTTTGATTTGCCCCATTAGCATAATCCAGTTTTTCGACTTTGATGCGTGTCATCGGGTTGTCCTTAATGATCCCTCTTGAAAGCAAAAAGGCAAAGAAGACTTTCAATGCAGCGATGTATTTATTAATGGTCGCCGGTTTCCGTTTGCATTGATGTTTTAAATAGCTGGTATATTCCTTTATATCAATTGGATGAGTTCCTTCTATTGTATATGCTCCATCCCGCTCCTCTTTCCATTTCAGAAAATGTGCGACGGTTGTTCGATAAGAAGCAATAGTTTTTGGGTCTTTGGCTTCTTCATATAAATAGCCAATAAACGGAGTGACATAGTTCTGCATAACAAGCTCTCCTTCAAAAAAATTATGCGAACAATCTAATCCGTCGTTCTTGATAATTATGCGAACAAAAATAAAACCATTTTAAACTTGTTGTTCCTAGAATCGTATTTCTACGACCAATTATTATGTATAACTCAGGGGGAATCATTCCCCCTGATCATTGACTGAGTAAAGAATCTACTTCGTGCCTATAACCATACTTTCGAAAGAAATCAATAATTGCTGTTTCAATCTGCGGAAACCTTTACATTCTCTCGAGGACGTGAATGAAGAACTTTTGGTATGATCATTCGTTTCTTTGACACAATATCGGCATCTTTCGGCTCCTTATCAGGATCACCGAGAAAATACCATTGTCCCTCTTGATTCATCCGATATCCCAGCTTTAACAATCTGGAACGCAAGGTGGTCTCCGAAAGTCCCAATTCCTTACTCAATTCATACACATTGGCACCCGTTTCATTTAAATAACGTACAATTTCTCCTGCCGTCTTCATCGAAACATCTCCTTTATTCATGAAATCATCAATGAATCATCAAACGTCTTTTTGGCTGCATAAGCAATATACTCGAAAACTTCCTGTATTCGAAGACTTGATGAACATATTAATAAAAGTACACACGATCGACTAAGCGGGACACTTTTGTTTTGCGGCCGGTCTTCTGGATGTCGGGAAAGGTTGAGGTGATTAGCATGTTTTGGTGGATAGATAGAGGAAGACACCGAATTTTATCAAGCTATTCGAATATGGGCGGACACCTACTACACTATTTCAAACGCCATCGCTTGCACTCACCTAAGCAGTCACTTGATGATTTCGATGATGAAGCGATCACCGGCTGATTCACTGGGCCATTTTTTAGGTGACAAACAGCATCCGGCCAAACGATAAGCGGTTTTCGCACCAACTGCCGATGTGATGGCAAAGAGCCTTTTGACAACCCGAACTTCATTACTCAACATCAACTTTCCAAGGAGGATCAAGATGAGCGTCATTAGCGAATACCAGCTGACCCATTGCTCGATGAAACTACTAGCGTATCTTTTTTATTATCGCGGCATGACCGCTTTACAATTGTCCCAAATATACTATGAATCCGAAAAGCCATTTCCCACGCAGAAATCAAGCGTCCACAACTATCTAAGCAAATTGAAGAAACAAAACTTGGTCGCTTCCAAGAAACTAGAAGACAGTGTCCGACCGGGTTCCATTTATTATTTAACAACGAAAGGATTTGAGGTGGTTAAAGAAATGCTGAATATCGATGTTGGAGCAACAGAGAACGGATTTATCTTGTTAAACGAAAGGAACGGCATCCCGACCCAATCCGATTTACCGTATAACCTGTATCAGCCGCCGAAGCAGCAAATCAGTCATCATTTACTATTGATCGACTTTTTCATTCGCTTACGTATCCATTTCTCTGAAGAAGAGTCCGTCGATCACCGGCTTTCCATGTATTGCTCAACCCCCTATACGTACAACAACATGGATGGCAAAATCAGACCAGACGCAGAAATCATATTGCCAAACGGGAACGCCTATTGGATCGAAGTGGATCGATCAACGGAAAGCCACTCCCAATTGCTCGCGAAATTTCAAAACTACAAAAACTTCTTGTCTTATTTGAAGAAAAATAACTTGCCCATTCCATTTAAGGGAATCCTCTTTCTTACCGATGAGAAGCAGCAATTATACGGGATGAAGCGGCGATGGACGAATATCGTATCTGCCTATTTAAAGAGTATGGATCCCGATCAAGCAGCAGATATTCGCCTGCTCATGACACCGCTGAATAGGGTGGAAGAAACCCTATGTTTTGAAATGAAGCGTATGAAATTAAATGAAGCAGCTAAGCAACGACTTCATGAAAAACTTCATCAACGAGGTTATCATCGTATTCTTCCATTCATTAGAAAGTCAGACCAATCATTATTTTATGCCATTGCCATGAATAAAAAATCATACAAAATCGTTTTCGTTCATGTGGGCAATGCATATGACTCATCCTTGTACACCAACTTTCATCAATTCATTCAAAGACTAATGAAGATTCATCAAAGGGATGAAGTGAAACAACTGCAGCCAGAGGGAGTTGAACAAATCGTATTTCATCCGGATCGAACTCCGTATATCATACCTGCTCTGCAAGGTGATCATGACTTAAAGGACATAGAGGAAGAGTTGGAGTTGCTGAGTGAAGATATAACATTTATCCAGTTAGACACGGAAGATGTGTAGGACATATCATCCAAAACATCGATACAATAATGGGTTACGATCAATCGTAACGATGATCGCGGCAATAATAATCAGGTTTAAGAAAAAATCCTTTAAGATGGATCATGATGAGGTTACGATTGCTCGTAACCATCGAAGGAAACGAAAAAAGATGGCTTCTGAACCATTCAGAAACCATCTTTCCTTTTCTTTTTCACTCTAAGACAATTTATGAATCATTGCCATCCTTCCTTTTGGAAACACGACCTGATGATTCTCATCAAACGTCAATGGTTCGTTTGCTTGAAAAATAAAGAATGCCTCTCCTTTTTGCATGGTTTCTTTAAAATCTTTATAACGCACTTCAAAGATTGCATTCGCTTCATCCAGAGATAAAGCGTCGATCACAGCAAATTCTTCATCTTTCTCCTTTGTTCTTCGTACGACATAATAACGATTCATGAGTATCCCTCCATTAAGAATGTTGATAAATAAAAACATCGGCAAGAATGCCAACGACTGTTTTTCGTCATACATCCTTACCGATGATTTTTAACCCATTCTTCGTACCCAAAAGGTCATCGTTTGTTCAATTGTTGAAGCAAAAGTAAATAAAAAGAATCGTACATGATTATTCTAACCGATGCTTTTTCCGGTTTTAATCCAATTTGCATATATTCCAGCACAAAAAAAGCGCAGCCACTCTTTATTTGTTACAATGGATAAAAAAGCATTGTATTGAAATGGGATTGACTTTTATGTAGCGGGGATCAACAAAAAAATCAATAGAAAGATGGACACAGGCAACATCCTTCCCCGCTCCCATCCCCTTATCATTGAGCAAGAAAACAAGCATATTTTCCATTCGTCCATTGACTCGACCATGCCAGCGGGAGACAGGGGATTGCCGCTTCAAGAGACAAACCGAACCAAATCCATATAAGAAGGGCGTGAAAAAACATGGATGAGAGCAAAGAATACTGTCCGTTTTGCGGGGCTGATTTGCAAGGACCGCCGATCCCGAAAGAAATCCAGCATCATTACGGCGCTACTCATGGATCCAGAAAAATCGGCATTTACAGTCGGGAAGAAGATCGTGTCATTAAATGGCAATGTCCGGATTGCGGAAAGGAATGGGAGCGGGAGTAGTGAAGGAGAAGTACGTAAAGCTTCTCCTTTTTATCTTTTAAAAATAGAAAAAAAGAAAAACCCCTGTAGTGTTTATAGCAAACGATTAATGGTTCTTACGTTCTTTTGGTGAAAAATCGAGGTAATTGAAAATAAAAAAACATCGGTTTGAATGAATACTTTTTCATAACCATTCAACCGACAAATTTTTAACCATGCCATAGCGGCCCAAAAGGCCTCTTCTTTGTATTTTCCTCTTCAACAAATAATAAGTACAAAATAGCAATCTTTTAAATATTGTACCTCTCACCCTCCGCTATTCTAACCGAATTTTTTCGATAAAAAGGCTATCTCTTATGTATTTACTTTTGTTCTTCTATGCCTTTAAGAATTAGCTGCTTAATTTCGTCCAGCCACATCAGAGTAAAGACCCTTAATTTCCTCTAGCCGCTTCGTTTTTCTCGTTCCAAATAGCAAACGAGTCAAAAAACCATTCTCCCTTGGATAGTAGCGGTCTTTTTAAACGAATACGAGAATCATATACGAAGGGGAAGGAATGAAAGGAGGCCTTAACTTCCATGAATTGATACAAAGTTTTCTGTACTACATCCTTTTCAATAAAAATACGTTCTAACTCTACTCCATCGATCATGTGAGATCACCCACTTCATGATTTATTCGTTTCACCGCTTTCTGCTGTTCTCGTCATATAGTGTTTGCTACTTCTAAGAAACCATCGACTTTTTCTGTTTCGACACTAAATTCGGACAACAATTCCGCTATCTCTTTTACTCGATACAGAGAATGCTTTCTATCCCCCTTCCCTGACCCGTTTTCCCCCTCTTTTCCAATTATTCATTATAACGTCTAGAAAATCCTTCCACTGAACATCCTATAAATAGAAAAAAATCAAGCAAGATCTTTAGCATCATCAGCGGATTCCTTGTTGTCGTAGCCATATTCTGTTTAGAATACTCTCACTACAAATATAGATACAAAACTTTTCATTTTAGTTAAAGCATGTATCTAATACAATTATTTAAAAATGAAAATGATTAAGAATTAGACATGGCGAATCACTTCGCTTGATGATTGCTACTATCAATTGCCGGATGAGATGATTAAATAATTTTAGATGGGGCAAAAACATAATAAAACCAACCAAGCGATCCGGCAGCATTAATAAAATTAAGTATAGAGGTGTATTCCAATGGATGTTCTGCCAAGAATTAATACCCAATTAAAACAGTGCATCGAAGACTTCCATAACCTTATAAAACAACAAGGGCANATGCATACATACACTTGCCAAATTCCATGGTTAACGTTGAGAGATTGAGTCTTTGTATCGGTGACTTTCACCATTGAAGATGATTAAATGAGAATGATGAATCAGCCGATCAATGACGGCCTCTGTTAAAATGGGATCGCTAAAGACATTATTCCATTGGCTAAACGGTAAATTGGTTGTCACAATGATGCTTTTGGTTTCATAACACATGGAAATAACTTGAAATAATAACTCTGCCCCCTGTTTATGCAATGGAATATAGCCCAATTCATCAAGAATCAAGAGATCCAACT
>NZ_JBHSNQ010000013.1:0-59728 GCF_042655065.1 Ureibacillus suwonensis | reverse complement strand
AAATACACGGCCAACAAAGATCAACTAACCAAAAATAATGGGGATAAATGGAAAAAGGAGAATTTGAGTTGGCTCAAATTCTCCTTTTTCCTATCTAGAAGCTAGTTTTGTCCCAGCTTCTTTTTTTATAGCCTTTCTTTATAAATCAATTTTTTGCAGCCACAGTTCCTCCAAATGTCCGCAATGATGATCCCTTAATAATTGTTGCACTTCCCCCGCCGCCAATATTCTTCCTTCATGCAAAATAATGACGTCATCAGCCAACTGTTCCGCGAAAGCCAACATATGGGTTGAAAACAATACCGTTGCCCCCCGATTCCGTTCTTGGGCCATCATATCTTTCAATTGTGCAATCCAATAGGGATCAAGACCGTTCGTAGGCTCATCCATGATGATCAGCCCATCCCCTCCAATGAGACTCTGGGCCAGATTTAGGCGCTGGCGCATTCCCTTTGAAAAGGAAGAGACTTTCTGCTTTTTCACTTCAAAAAGTCCGACCTTTTTTAATATTTCATCTTGTTCCCCTTTTCCAACCTTTTTTAGTGAACCCAGGAGTCCCAGCACTTCTTGCGCCGTCAGCGTGGAAGGAAAATCCACATCATCCGGCATATAACGCACAAAGTCATCCTGATGCCAAATCAGTTCCCCATTCGTCGGCTTCTCCTGCTTTGTCAGCAGGCGAATCAGCGTGCTTTTCCCCGCACCGTTGCCTCCCGCGAGAGCGACGATGCGGCCTTTTCTAATGGTGAAATTGGCATCATGGATTCCCCGATTGTTCTTATAAATTTTCTGCAAATTTTTCGCTTCAACGATCATTTTTCAACACCAAGTTTCTTTAATTTGATGGTTGCCACAATGAGTGGAAGTGCAATCCATAACAACGTCACTGCCACAAACACTATTGTTCCAAACGCCGACTCATAAAAGGCGATCAAATCATAATATGTCGGACCAAGAACCGCCGTCTGATGGGAAAGGAGGAAATATCCAAACCGCAGCCAATC
The DNA here is from genome assembly GCF_042655065.1 of Ureibacillus suwonensis. Classification (NCBI taxonomy): domain Bacteria; kingdom Bacillati; phylum Bacillota; class Bacilli; order Caryophanales; family Caryophanaceae; genus Ureibacillus; species Ureibacillus suwonensis. Next base: position 58,724 of record NZ_JBHSNQ010000013.1, on the reverse strand, counting down.
TGCCGGATTGATATGCAGCATGACAATCGTGAGTTTTTGCAACACATGTCCAGGAACAACCGTGCCGACAGCCATAACCAAATATGATAGAAGCAATAATAACAATGCCCACACAACAAGGGAAATGGCAAGGGCATGCAGGCGGTTTTTCGCCAAACTTCCGAGCAATATGGCAATCGATGAGAAAATGAAAATCAAACCGAAAGCGATGATCAACAATTCAAAAGGAACTTTGACGCCGCCGAATAACCCTCCAAGGGTAAAAACCACCCCAAGGGCCAATAGGACTATAAATATGAAGGAACCGATCAGCGCAATAAATTTCCCCAATACATATTGGACAATTTTCATCGGATAGGTTTTCAATAAAGAAAACCAGCCGGATTCCACATCCCCCGCCACACTCATTCCTCCAATGGTGAGCGTGAACAGCGGCAATAAAAACAATAGCAAATTCAAAAAAGATGCCGTTTGTCTCGTAAATCCTTCAATATCCGGCAGTGCCAGCTGCTGAATCATGACGATGGCGACAAAAACGAAAATGAAGAGGATGGCCACCAATTGCAGCCATCTGCTGCGGAGCATTTGTTTCCATTCCAATAAAATGAATTTGCCCAGCATCAGAAATGGATTCCCCATTGAAAATTGTCCAATTGTTCAAAGGAATACACTTCGCCTTCACCGTTCTCTTCCATGTATTGTTCCGCAGCATCTTTGGAAGGGAAGGCGAGCACGCCATAATTCATCGGTGTCCAATAGTCTTTGGAATAAACATAGGTTGCATCTTCCACAGGAAGCCATTCGTTGCCGTCAGCACTTTTTATATAAGCGGCACCCACTTCCGATTCCTCGACATCTTTCATAAATTCCACCAAACATCCCAAATCATCGAACACTTCATAATCCCCGTTTTTAAAGATCAGTTCCGCCGCATAATCTTCATGGGCAATCCCCATGTTGCACACTTTGCAAATATCCGTTTCCACATTGATTTCTTTCGGCTCATAGGCTTTTTCCGAGCAGCCGACTAAAAACAAGCTCAATGATAGAATGAAAATAAACGTTTTCCATTTCATATTAGGACACTCCTTCTCCAAATAGCGATGCATCCGATTGTAAGAATCAATCCAATGATGAGTTGAGGCAAATGGAATTGAAAATGGAAGGCTTTGTCCCTTTCAAATTGGGTTGCCGGTGTTTCATCCACCAACAGCTGTTTGGCGGTTTTATTGGTTTGTTGATCGATTTGATTCAATAAAACCACGCTCGGCGCTTCCACATAATATTGGTACACCGGTTTTCTCACCATCCACTGGCCAAAGCTTTGCAATGCCACATAGGACTCGTCCCCGATTCCATCATCGTCGATATCAATCCCTGCATAGTCATCGTAATAATTTTCCTGCAGCTGAATGCCTTTCACATCTGAACGGACATTCACCAAATTCCCTACAAAATAGTTTTTGACAACCTGGTTCGTGCCCGATTGAATGGATTCAATCGCCGTTTGATTCATTTGAAAAATATTGTCGGAAATCGTGACTCCATCGGATTTTTGAATGGAAAGGGCAACCCGGTTTCCTGAAACGGTATGTTTTTGTATTTCGATATTCTTGACCTCATATAGGGTGATTCCCGTCCCGTTAAACCCATTTTGATAGGAAATATCGTTATTGAATAGGCTTACATTTTCCGTCATCATAATCATAAAACCTGTCACATTTTTCCGGAACTTGTTTTCTGATGCTTCAGCATCTTCACTATACATAAAATGGGTTCCGTACCGGCTGTTTTCCACTCTATTGCCTTTTACGGTGATTCCCTTTGCGTTTTCAATGTAAATTCCGTCCTGCACTTTGGAAATTTTATTATGTTTGATGGACAGGTCGTAACTGTCATAGATGGCGATGCCGTTTCGTTTATTGGCAAAATCTTGATCATTACCCGTAACGGCAACTTGCCGGATATCGATTTGTTTGGAATTGTAGATTTCGACCCCGCTGTATACATGGTTCATTGATACGTTTGAGAGCTGAACATTTTCCGAATTTTTAATGAGAATCCCTGTTCCGGATGTGCGCAATTGCAAATTTTGAATGGACACATCCTTTGCCCCCGTAACCGCAATGACCGGTTCTTCTGGATTTTTGGGAAGAAGGATGACTTTCTCATCCCCAATCAATGTAATCCCCTTGGATATGGATACATTCCCTTCATATGTACCTGCCGGAAGATGAATCGTTGCCCCTTCCCCGGCATCATCGATGATTTGCTGCAAATCCATGTTGGCGTCCGCTTCATGGACAAAGGCTACAAAGCAAATCAAGAATACGAGGTGGCTTATTATATAACGCACGCTGATCAACTACTTTCAAACGGTATTGGGCCGTCCAGAAAACTCTAAAGACGGCCTTCACAATTTTTACTTTAGTTCTTTTTTCAATGATTTTTCAAGATGGATTTCATTAATGGTTATGTCCATCGTGTTACATATTTTGCATGTTTTGCATATTTCCTTGTTGTTGCTGTTGTTGTTGTTCCGCTTGTTTTTTCAATTTAGCTTCGCGTCTTTCTTTTGCTTCTTGTTTTACGACATCAAGCGCTGTGATTTTGTAGCTAGGGTTGTCTGCGATGAATTGATCTGCATCTTCTTTGTTTTTAAAGAATACGTAACCCCAGTTCATTGGAGATTTTAAATCTGTTTTTACGATCGTTGCATCATCCACAAGTACCCATTCCAATGTATTGTAATCACGCACATATTTTTGGTTCTTTTCATTGTGCGCCAACTCCGCGTTCAATAAGCAGCCGATATCATCATAGAAAGCAATCGTGCCATCTTCTTTGATCGCTTGACCGCTGAATTTTCCTAAATCATCTGTCACTTCATAAACTTTCATATTACACATTTCACATTTCGTATCGGCAGTCGGTTCTTCAAGGCGTGCATCCGGTTTGGATACGGTAACTTTCTCATCTTGTTTGTCTTTGCTTACTTCCGTTTGTTTTGTGTCGTCATTTGCATTTTTTGAATCGTTACTTGCGTCATCCGATTGTCCACAAGCAGCCAATGTGAACAAGGCGAGCAACATCATGAGTGTCAATAATTTCTTCATTCTGATAAGACTCCTTCCAAAATATTACTAGTATAAGTTCTACGCCTATTACTTTACTAAGAAGTTGTGAAAAAAGATGAAAGTGTCTGTTAAAAAAATGAGAAATAAAATTGGCAATTTTGTTGCATGCCCGTTTCATTCCAAACAAAAAGAGCGAACCGGAAAACTCAACGTTTTCCCAATTCGCTCTGCATTTACAATCAAACGAGGTGTCGGAAATGCCTTTTTCGCGCTTATATTTTAACCAAATTATATGATTCAATACATCCGTTTGATTACTGCAATCATCGGATTCCCAATGCCATTTTTGCGTAGCGGGACATCATATCTTTATTCCATGGCGGATTCCATACAATATTGACATCCACATCTTTGATTTCCGGAAGTTCGCTCAACACCGTTTTAATTTGATCCACAATGATTGGACCAAGCGGACAGCCCAATGAAGTCAGTGTCATGGTAATTTTGCATACACCTTCATCATCCATATCCACATCATATACCAAACCGAGATTGACAATATCGATTCCCAATTCAGGGTCAATGACGTTTTCCAAAGCACCAAGAATACTTTCTTTCATATCCGCATCCATTGCCATCAGCCATCGCTCCTTTCAATCCGAAAATGATAACTGTTCTCAATCATCATACTATACTAAAAATCAAAATACAAAAGTTTCGTCTTCTGTCAAATGTTTTGCAAGGAATTCTGTCACTTTCAGCATCCCTTCCCGATTCACTTTATGCCCCTGGTTTTCATCAATGATCAATTGCAAATGTTCCGGCTGTTGATAGTATGGACGGGCCTGTTCATAAAAATGTACCGCGTTTTCCATAGGAACGGTCACATCTTTTTTTCCATGCCAGAATATCACAGGGCGATTGTTTAATCGTTCCGGCGTTTTTGATATATCATATTCAGAAAGAGCGGTATGTATCTGTTCGATTTGCTCATCGCTCAAAGGAAGCGGAATCCCCGCTTTTTCAAACTCCGCCAGCTGATAATCCGCAAAGGCGTTGTATCCCGGTGCACCCATGCAAATGCCGGCCGCATCAATCCAATCATATTTCTTCAAACAGCCGCATGTTGTAATTCCGCCCATGCTTGTTCCTGCAATACCCAATTTTTTCGGTTGGAAACGGGACCGGATTTCATTGTATAACTCCCCAACCTCATGTATAGAATTCAATACGATGTTCCAAAATTGCAAATTCATTTTTTCTTCGGATAATCCCTCGCATCTGTCGCCATGCAATAGGGCATCCGGCAAAATCACGCGAACCCCTTTTTTCACTAGTTGATAGGCATAATGTAAGTTGTGTTCTTTCGCACTTGTAAATCCATGTAAAAAAATGAGAACGGGTGAACATTCATTCATTTCTTCATTATAAAAATGAATCAGCGGAATATCCTGCCATAATTCTTCATCTATTAACATTAACGCTTCACTCCTCAACAACTCTCTCTAATCAATTATGTTACCAAAAATTATAACTGGTGACAAAATTTTGACGAACTCCAATCGTCGCGATAAAATCGTAAAGACAGAAAGGGGACTTTCCATGAAACAACATCTAATTGTTTTGGACCTGGATGGCACTCTATTGACGGACAATCATACCATTTCGCCTAAAACAAAACAAACCTTGATGAAGGCGAAAGAAGCCGGCCATCTAATCATGATCGCCACAGGAAGACCATTCCGGGCGAGCAATATTTATTATCAGGAATTGGGATTAACCACTCCGATTGTCAATTTCAACGGAGCTTATATACATCATCCAAAAAATCCGTCTTGGCAGGCCATCCACTCCCCCATCGATATGCGGGTGGTGCACGACGTCATAGATTCAGTGGATAAATACCAGTATGAAAACTTAATTGCCGAAGTCATTGATGATGTGTATATACATGTGGAAGATCCGACGATGATGAACATTTTCAAAATGGGGGATCCTAAAGTGACCATCGGAAATTTGCGCGGCAACTTGAATGAAAATCCAACAAGTTTGCTCATCCACGCCAATGAAAACAACGTGCCTTTGATCCGCCGGCATTTGCAGGAGGTGCATGCGGAACTCATTGAACATCGGCGCTGGGGAGCACCTTTCAATATTATCGAAGTGGTGCGGAAAGGATTAAATAAAGCGGTCGGCGTTTCCCTCATTGCAAAAGATTTGGGCATCCCAAGGGACCGCATCATCGCCTTTGGGGATGAAGACAACGACTTGGAAATGATCGAATATGCCGGCATCGGGGTTGCAATGGGCAACGGCATCAACGAATTAAAAAGCATCGCCAACGAAGTGACCGGAACAAACAATGAAGATGGCATTGCAAATTTCTTATCAGAAAGATTAAAATTATCATAACATGATTCCATCATGAGGCACCCTTCCTTACCAATTTTTGAGAAGGGTGTAATAATTTTATAAAGGATGGAAAGGAGAGTAAAATGATTCTATTCACAGATAGCGCGAGCGATTTGCCAAAAGCTTATTATGATGAGCATAATGTGGTCTTTTTCCCGCTGAGAGTCCACCTCAATGATACAGAATATGATGATGTCATCGGCATTGATCCAAAAGAAGTTTACGATGAAATGAGAAAAGGCGCTGCACCAAAAACTTCCCAAGTATCGCCTGAAATGTTCTACAATACCTTCGAAAAATACGCCCAAAGCGGTGAAGAAGGGGTTTATATCAGCTTTTCTTCCCAACTGTCCGGCACTTACAACACGGCTGTCATGATTGCCGAACAATTGCAGGAAAAGTATCCGGATTTCAAATTAAAAATCATTGATACGAAATGCGCTTCCCTTGGACAAGGCCTTGTTGTGAAAAAAGCCGTAGAATTGAGAGATGCTGGAGTCCCTTTCGATGAGCTCGTTGAAAAAGTGGAACATTACGCAAAACATATGCAACATATTTTCACCGTGGAAAATCTGGATTATTTGGCAAGAGGAGGGCGCATTTCAAAATCAAGTGCGTTTTTCGGCGGCTTATTGAGCATCAAGCCCATCCTGCATGTGGAGGACGGGAAGCTCATTCCTCTTGAAAAAATAAGAGGAAGAAAAAAAGCCCTTGCCCGGATGGTTGACATCATGGCGGAACGCGGCGGAGATTTTTCGGATAAAATCGTCGGAATCTCCCACGGGGATGATTTGGACACGGTGGAAGAAGTGAAAAAGTTGATTGAAGACAAGCTCCGTCCGAAAGGCTTTGATGTCACGATGGTGGGCGCTGTGATCGGTTCCCATTCCGGCCCTGGCACATTGGCGATCTTCTTTACGGATAAAGATTATCAGGAATAAATGTTTAAAGCACCTTCCCTGATTGACGAAGGTGCTTTTGATTTTGTGCTATATTCAACAATATCCACGCTGAATGTGTCCATATCGACCATTTTTGTGACAATATCCTCTGATTTTGTATACATCATGACCGTTGTCCATTATTTACTCTTGATCGGCTCCTTCGCCAACAGCTCGATTTCATGCAATTCAGTAGGATTTTCAAAATCGATGCTGTAATTTTTCACCCGCTTGTTCACCGGAACGATTTCATAGCTGAACTGAAGGGGAATCACCGGCGCTTTTTCCGCCATATATTGCTGCCAAATGCGGAACTGCTCCGCGCGGTAAGATTGGTCAAAGGCTTCCGGTGAATCGATTTTTTGGATCGTTTCTTCTAAAAACTCAGAAGTAAACCGGCTAAAATTAAAGGCATCGGATTTGCCGTACAATCCGGATGGCGAAGGGTTTGTCCCCGTTCCCCATGCCGCCATAAAGACATGGATTTCCGGATCATCGGCCTCCACTTTATCGTAAAAAGCATTCACTTCAATCGGCCTTCCTGTTGTTAAAGTGACGTTCAAACCGACATCCCGCCAGTTTTGCAAATAGTAAGCGGCAATTTCATCCTGGATCGTATCCCCCGCCATTGTGGCAAATTTGATTTCCAGCTTATTCCCTTTTGGATCTTCCCGGAAACCGTCTCCATCAATATCGATGTAGCCTGCTTTGTCCAAAATCTTTTTTGCCTTTTCGGGATTATACGTATATCCTTTCAAGGTTGCATCATGGTAGGTTTTAAAGGCTGGCGGAATCAATGAATTGGCCCGTTGCCTGAAATTGAAAAAGAGCACTTCGCTAACCGCTTCCACGTCCAACGCGTACCCCATCGCCTGCCGTAAAGCCTGATCCCCCACCGGCGTCGAATTTAAATCGGTCACCACTTCCCGCTTTTTCGGATCCCATTTTCCCAGCTTGAATCCCAAGTAAGAATAATATAATTCCGGACGCCCCAAAATCTCGATGTTGTCATATTTTTGGATTTCAGGCCATTTGGTTGCGGTGAATCCCGACACAATATCATACTTTCCGGAGCCGATCGCGACAGATACGGAACTGGATGGAACAACTTCCACAAAGACGCCGTCCAGCTTCGGTTCGCCTTTCCAATAGTACGGATTTTTCACGAATTGCACCGATTCGCCGGGAACGATTTTATGAAATTTGAATGGCCCGAGGGTCACGGGGTTTTTCCGCACGGCGTCGCTTTCAATCAGCTTCTTTACAGGAATGCCTTTCAGCTGGTGGCTGGGCGCCGCATAGGTCCATAAACCGTCCCCGCCGGAAAATATCGCAGGCGACAACTTTTTGAACCGGATTTCCAATGTGCGCTCATCAATTTTCCGGATGCCGGAGATGGTTTTCGCTTTTCCTTCGTGGTATTCTTCCACCCCTATGATATTCTTGAATTCCGTATCGTAGCGGACGCCCGTATAATCCGGATGGGCAATGATTTCATAAGGCAGAATCAAATCTTCTATTTTCAGCGGCTCCCCATCGGACCACCGGACACCTTCCCGGATGGTGATGGTCACTTTATTCTCCTTTTGGTTCACATCCATGGAAGCGATGCCTTCATCATTGATCAAAAAATCGCCGTCCATTTCAAAAATGGCGTTTGAGGCATAGCTCATAATCGCGCCATCATAGCGGTTTTCATATAGTTCCGCCAAAAACACCCCTTGGAAAGGTTCATCTTTGACAATCCCTACTTTTAAGATGCCTCCTTTGATGGGTGTCCCTTCATTTGTGACGGAAGTTGGGAGCGTCACGTTTTTTGAAAAGGCATTTGAACCCGTCAGTGCTGTGATCAGTAAGACTGCGATGCAGAGTGAAATGATTCGTCTCATGATGTCCTCCCTTGATGCTGTTATATTCCATTAGCCCAACCGCTGCTTCACATCCACGGATCTCCTTAATGCTTGGCCGATATAGTTGATGGCGAGCATCATGAATAATATCAATAGGGATGCCGGAAGCCATACCCACCAATATTGTTGCAACACGGCCGGATTGTTCGCATAGCTCACCAATGTGCCCAATGAAGGGGTGGTTGGCGGCAGACCGAATCCCAAATAAGAAAGACCCGTTTCAATCCCCACGTTTCCCGCAAAGTTCAACGTCATCTCGACAATCAACAAAGAACTTAAATTTGGCGCCACTTCCCTCCGGATGATGGCAAAATCGCCCGTTCCCAACGTTTTTGATGCGCTCACATAATCCCTTTTGCTTTCGGACAACGCCTTTGAACGGACAAGCCTCGCCGTCCCTGTCCATAAAAACAGGCTCATAATCAAAATGAACGTTGTGACCGAATACTTTGGCACAAGGGTCACAAAAACGATGATGAACAATAATGAAGGAATCGTAACGAAGAAATCGATGATCCTCATGATGATATAATCGACCCAGCCGCCGAAATAACCGCAAATGAGCCCCACAACAATCCCGATCAAACCGGTGATCAGCGTGATGGCAAGGGCGATGAAAATGGAGTTTCTGGCCCCGATGATGAGCTGCCCTAAAATATCTTTGCCGCCCTGGTCCGCACCCAACAAATACTTTTCCCCCGGCGGACTGTAACGGTCATACAAATTGATGCGCATCAACTGCTCCTGATCGATGAAGAGAGAGGCAATAAAAACAAATAGAATGAAGAATACTAATAACATGAATGAAGTCATCGCGATACGATCCTTCTGAAACTCCCGAAATACCACCTGCATGCCTCGGGCGCGCCCTTTTTTGCGATATCGTTTCTTCTTACGTCTCATTGTTCCACCATCCCCTCCTCTCTATTCAATACGAATGCGGGGGTCCACAATGCTTAATATGATGTCGGAAAGCAGACTTCCAAGCAAAGTCAAAAATCCGTAGAGCATGACCAAAGCGCAAATGACGCTGTAATCCCTTGAAGCGATGGAACTGACAAACAACTGTCCCATCCCCGGATAGCCGAAGATCGTTTCAATAAAAATGGAGCCGCCCAAAAGCCCGGTGATGGTAAACCCCAAAAAAGCGGCAATCGGAATAAAAGAGTTTCTAAAAATATGCTTCGTATAGATTTTTCTCATCGGTACCCCTTTGCTTCTTGCGGTTCGTACATAATCCATCGTTTTGGCATCGATAATTTCCGAACGCAAATACTGGATCACCCCGGTTGTCCCTAAAATGGCATAGGTGATTGCCGGCAGAAGGATGTGGTAGAATCGGTTCCATATGTACTGGATGGTTCCTGGTTCCACTTCAATGTCGACGCTTCCGCCCGTCGGAAACCATTGCAATTTGTAGCCGAAAATATATAAAAACAATAAGGAGAGCACAAAAGTCGGAATGGCATAAGTGATGAAACTGTAGAACACGATGGTTTTATCCAACCTCGATTGTTGGTACCTTCCCGCCAAAATCCCCAATGGAATGGCGATCAGATACAATAAAATGACGCTGACAAAAGACAGCCAAAAAGTGTTCAACGCCCGCTCTCCAATGAGGGAAGCCACATCCCGCTGAAAGGTGTAGCTCTTGCCGAAATCCCCCTGCAGCGCGTTTTTCACCCACCGGATGTATTGCACCGGCAACGGATCGTTCAATCCCAATTCTTCCTTCAATTCTTCAATCCGCGCAGGATCCGTTTCCGGCGTAATCATGCCAGTGAACGGGTCCCCCGGCATCATCTTCGCCATCCCAAACACGAGGATGCTCAGTGCAATCAATTGGGGAATCATCAGGAGGAGACGCCTTATAATCGTTTTCCACATTGTCCCGACCTCCCTTGAACGTGAAATTCCATACTCATACAATTTCTTTTTTGCTTGAAGCGGAAACGTAATGGGTATCCGAAAGGGGAATCAGGTCATACACTCGTCCATTTTCATCAAAGGCTTTATGGATATGCTTTTCATACACTTTTTCAAAGGCTTGTCGGGCGGATTTCCGTTTTTCCCTTCCGACCGGTGTTGATGCCGGTATGGATGAAAGTAGCCGTTTGGTGTATAGATGTTTCGGATTTTCGTATATATCCTCCTTCGTGCCGCATTCCACAAACCTTCCTTTATACATGATGTAAATATAGTCGCACATATGCTTTACGACCCCTAAATCGTGGGAGATGAACAAATAGGTCAATCCGAATTCCTTCTGCACATCTTTCATAAAATTTAACACTTGTGCTTGTACGGATAGATCAAGGGCGGAAACCGGCTCATCGGCAATGATCAGTTTCGGGTTCGTGGCAAGGGCCCGTGCGATATTGATGCGCTGCTTTTGCCCTCCTGAAAATTCGTGCGGGTATTTCTCTTTCGAATCGGCGGGCATCCCCACAATTTCAAGGAGTTCATCGATTTTCTTCATTTCTTCCCTTGGCGGCAAATGCAAAAAATTCCGGATCGGTTCTGCAAGGATATCCGCGATCCGTTTTCTCGGATTTAAGCTGGAATGGGAATCCTGGAAAATCATCTGCACTTCCCGGTGAAAATGGGAGGTGCGCGATTTCCGATCCTTCGTCACATCTTCCCCTTCAAAAAGGATTTTTCCTGATGTAATTTTCTCAAGGCCGATCAGCGCTTTTCCCGTCGTCGACTTCCCGCAGCCCGACTCCCCCACAAGCCCGTACGTTTTTCCCTGTTCAAACTCCATATCAATCCCGTCCACCGCATACACCCAATCGATGACGGAATTAAAAAATCCCCCACGGATCGGATAATGCACTTTTAAATCAACGACTTGCATGAAGCTCAATCAGCTTCCCCCTTTTCATCACGGAAACGGAAATACTTCCAGCACGTACATTTGACGAAATGGTCCTTTGAAATTTTGTGAAACTTCGGCTGTTCTTCATGGGCTTCTTTTGGAATCCATGGAATGCGATGGGAAAATCTGCATCCGCTTCTCGGCAAATTGATCAAAGAGGGTACGATTCCTTCAATGACATGGAGGCGTTTCTTTGTGGAGTGAAGTTGTGGCATGGAGTGGAATAATAATCTTGTATATGGATGTCTCGGATTGGAGAACAACTTCTGCACCGGCGCTTCTTCAATGATTTCTCCCGCATACATCACCATCACCCGGTCGGCCATTTCCGCAACCACCCCCAAATCATGGGTGATTAAAATGATGCCTGCACCGGTTTCTTTTTGCAGCTCCTTCAACAAATCCAATATTTGTGCCTGAATCGTGACATCCAAAGCCGTCGTCGGTTCATCGGCAATGATGATTTTCGGTTTGCAAGAGATGGCGATCGCAATCATCACCCGCTGCCGCATTCCCCCGGACAGCTGATGGGGAAATTGTCTGGCCGTCTGTTCCGGCCGATGGATGCCGACTTGCTTCAACAATTGCAAAACTCTCTCTTCCCGTTCCACTTTTGACAATTCCGTATGATAGGTCAACGCTTCTTCGATTTGATCGCCTATTCGCATCAACGGATTCAAAGCGGATAAAGGATCCTGGAAAATCATCGCAATTTCCGCCCCTCGGATATGATCCATTTCCTCTTCGGACAATTCCAAGAGATTGCGCTCCCCGTAAAGGATTTCTCCCGTCACCCGCACATTCCGCCCGTGATGGAGCCTGATGATGGAAGTGGCCAGGGTGCTTTTCCCGCAGCCAGACTCCCCGACGATGGCAAGAATTTCGTTGTTTTTTAACGTGAAGGAAACCCCATCCACCGCATCGTAAAATGCGTCATTTATCCGGAATCCGACATGCAAATTTCGGACGGCCAACAAGTCCATTGGGAAATTCCCCTTTCCCTTGCAATCGATGTTAATGAATTGTATGAATCGAAGTGGAAAATCATTAACTTGGGCAACCGGTTACAAGGGGAAAATTGAATGGCCATCCCCCTAAACACACCAGATTTTTCCACTCTAATACAAAAGCATCTTTTCCGGAAAAAATAAAACAGCGAAAACCCAACCATTTGGATTTCGCTGTTTTATTTCATTTCAATTATTCCGCTTTAGAGCGTTGACGTTTTCCCCGTTTGATCAATGCCACGACAAAGGCGATGAAAATAATATAAACAAATGCCAATGCGATGATATATGAAATATTGATGCCTTGTTCATCAATCACTTGATAAATTTCAACAACTTCCCGATCCTGGACAATTCTGAAAATGCCGTCATCGCCTTCGCGGAATATTTCACCTTCCAAAGTTCCTCGGATTTCTTTATTCTCGCCGACCAGCTCTTTTGGAATTTCAATTTTCTTTCTTTCGCTTGTATTGTTGATGACGACGATCCAATTTTCTTTATCGGATTTGCGTTGGAAAACGATTAATCCACTGTCGTTCTGAATGAGATTAAACTCCCCTTTGCGGAGGGTTTCCGATTGATTTCTCAATGTTTGAATATCTTCAATATAACCTTTCAGTTCTGTATCCGTTTTAAAATTATAAAGTTGGTGCGCTTCCGGACCCGCCTTTCCGTTCATGGCGATTTCCGTACCATACTGCATGACAGGTACCCCCGGCAAAAGCAAAGCCGCACCCAATACCATTTTCAACCGTGTCGGAGGATAAATTTCAGCAGTATATAAAAAGCGGTCCGAATTGATATGATCGATCATGATTTGCGCAGGGACGTCCGTTTCCCCCTTGGCGAACGCATTGAAATATTTCATTAAATCCGCCGTATCTTCATCCACATTTTTGAATGCATAACGGAAAATATCGCTCACTTCATTGAAATATTCCGCATCAAAATGTGCATCGCTTTCACTGTTGGAAATCACATAAATCGACTCATCGATGGATTTGATGGCATCAATCATTTCGTTCAAAAAGTCTGTATCCGCATCTTCCATATTGGTTAAGCGGACACCATCCAACCCGTATGTGGAAACGAAATCAACAACCGCATCAATCAATGCCTGTTGCACTTCTTCATTATCCAAATCCCAGCGAACTTTTCCATCCGCTTTCTCCAAAATCCAGGAAGCTTTGGATGGATCCTTCGCCCACTCATGATTTTCGCTCACATTGGAAAGCGGGAAATCCACCATGACGGACATGTCATTGTCTTTCACGAATTGGATCAACTTCTTGAATTCATCTTCCGTGCCAAAGTTTGGCTCTATTTCACGGTAGCTTGTCACAGATGAACCATTATAAGTTTCCGTTGCAAAGACCGGTCCAAGGGAAAGGATGGAAAATCCCATATCTTTGATTTGGGAAAATTTATCTATGATTCCTTGGAAATCCCCTCCGGCAAACTTCTCTACATCTTTCGGATCGGTTTTTGAGCTGTCATCATTGCTGTTCGTGGCGTTAAAATACCGGTCAACCAATACATCGTATATACTTTCATCAGCAATTGAGCGCTTCTCTTCCGCGCTTGCTACTGGCGTCAATAAACTTGCAGACAATAATGTAGCCATTGCTGTCGTTTGAATCCATTTCTTGAGTTTCAAAATAATCCCTCTCCTTTAAAACCAATCAACGACATTTTACCAAAAATGTGGACACTGCTCTCCATAATTAAGAAAAGTTTTATCAATTCCGCTTGTATATTTGACGAAATTGTGACAAATAATCATGACCATTTCCCGTGCCCGCCTTGCTCTTCCTCCAATTCATCCCCTTCTTCCTTCCGGGTATGCACCGGGTTTTGCAAAAAAGCGAAAACAAGGAAAAATATCATCAGACAAGCGGTGAATACAAGCATGAAAATTGAAATCATCATCCATTCCCCTTCATTTTCTCAGTTGAATTCATTTTAGAGGAATTGAGAAAGAATTTCTATTACTTCCGCTCCATTTCTTGCGCAACGACCAAAGATTCCAATAAAAAACGCAAAGTACGAATCCTTGTACTTTGCGAATCGCAATCATTTAAGCTAAGAAGTTCATACCCATCGGCAATTTGAATCCGTAGAATAATGTCAAAAATAAGAAAATGACAAACAGAATCCAAAATGCAGTCGCTGATTTCCCTTTGGATTGGCGGACAAGCACCATTTCCATCATACTGATCACCAAAATGCCCAAAATGAGCTTAATGCCATAGTTCATGCCTTGGCCGTAATCCATCGCTTCAATAAATAAAGCGCCGCCCGTGATAATGATTAAAATATAGAATAGACGCAATGCCATATGTAACCCTTTATTCGGTTTGATGGCCCCAATAAGGAACAAGATGATTCCGATAAACCATGTTGTAATGTGTAAATGTGTCGAGCTAGTCAAAAAATCCATTAATTCCCCCACCTCTTGTTCATTTTTCATTCATTGTCCATGCTATCATGGGATTTAGTTTAATTCAAATATAATAACCTTTATTACTTGGAAGTCATTTTAATATATAGAAAAAGAACCCGCAAGTTTTTTGCATTTTATTGCAAATATTTACGGGTTCTTCCATTCATTTTAGCGAAATTCAAAGGTTTTTATTCAAAACGGTTTGTCAATGTACCGATTCCTTCAATGGAGATTCTCACGACATCCCCGGATTTTAAGAACTGTGGAGGATTCATGCCTTTCCCGACCCCTTTAGGCGTTCCCGTCAAAATGACATCGCCGGGCTCCAACGTTACATGATGGGAGATGATGGAAATCAATCGATCGATCGGGAACATCATATCTGCGGTATTTCCGTTTTGCCGCACTTCCCCATTCACCTTTGTCACGATCGTCAAATTTTGAGGATTTGGAATTTCATCTTTCGTCACAATGTAAGGGCCCATCGGACAAGTGGCATCCAAACTTTTGCCCAAGAAATATTGTTGATGGCGCTCTTGAACATCACGGGCTGTTAGATCATTGGCGATCGTATAGCCGAAAATATAATCATAGGCCAAATTGACAGGAATGTTTCTGCCAACTTTTCCGATGATCACCGCCAGCTCCCCTTCGTAGTCAAGGGAGTCGGTTTTGTCCGCATGGATGGACAGCACTTGATTGTCAGCCGCAATCGCTGTCGGAGATTTTGTGAAAATGACCAAATCGGACGGAGCAGCTTCTCCTCCCATTTCCTTTGCATGTTCATCATAGTTTTTCGCCACACAAATAATATTTTTTGGGGTTCTTGGGATCGGCGACAACCATTCAATCTCGCTGAAAGATAATTTGAACTTATCCGGTTTGTCCGATTTTTCCGCTACTTCCACCAATCTGCGGATCTTCTCAACAAAATCATACCCCAATGCAACGCCTTCAATAATCGTTTGCGGGAAGGATGGGAACACTTCAAGGGATTCCTGGATCGCCAATACATCCCAAACGGCTTCTTCTTTTTTTACTTTTGGACCAAATTTCAATTGATTATTGAATTTAAAGGATAGAATCTTCATCAGTAATAGCCCCTTTTCATTTTCACAAATTATTTCTGATATTAATAACAATATTACATGAAAAAAACCGTTATTGCTCCATTTTCTTTAACGTTTTTCCGTACGTCATCCGTTTGACCAGGTATTCCAGCGGACCTTGCCGGAACTTGATGAACCATAGCTCGGCAAAGGCGGCTTGAATCACATAAATGCTGATGGCAATCACTATTCCCATCAAGACATCCACTTTGCCGTAAAGGCCGAAACCGTAATTGTAGAACAACAACGTACAAATGACGGACTGCATGAGATAAAGGGTCAAGGACATGCGGCCCGCTTTGGCGATCGGGCTTAACAGCTTCGGAAGGAATGGGATGAGGCAAAGGAGCACAATGGCTGATGCATATCCGATTGCGACAATCGGTCCTCCCATATAAACCCGGACATATTCCCATAAGTAAGTCCGCGTTGTATGGAATGGATAGCTTTTTAAAAACAGCCCCCCCGCAATGCAAACAATGGCAAGGATAATCCATCTCCCTTTCAACTCTTTTGCCCTTTCCACCAGTCGCCATTTTGCCGCTGCCGCTCCGACCAACATATATGGAAGGATCGTAAACATGGCACTGATCCACATTGACGGAGACATTTGGATCGCCAAATCATTTAGGCGCTGCATGAATGCATCTTTCCATGTCCCGATTCCGTAGGCAGTAATGGCATCTTCTATCGCACTTATATCGACAAACGTTTCATACTCATCATTGGCAATCTCTGCCATCGCATAAACGGAAATGATCAATGTATGGAAAAGTCCATTCAAAACCAATGCAATGGAAAGCATCCAGCCGCTATTCAATCTCAGCAGCAAAATCAGAAAAAAGCCGCAAACCGCATACATCGTAATGATGTCGCCCCACCAAAGGAGAAAGGCATGCAGCAATCCGATGATGAGCAGCACAAGGAGGCGCTTCAATGCAAACGGATAAAAATTCGTCCCCGTCCATTCCGCTTTCATGTACTGCATCGCCAAGCCGTAGCCGAACAGCATGGAAAACAAAGG
Organism: Ureibacillus suwonensis; assembly: GCF_042655065.1. Lineage (NCBI taxonomy): Bacteria > Bacillati > Bacillota > Bacilli > Caryophanales > Caryophanaceae > Ureibacillus > Ureibacillus suwonensis. The sequence continues at coordinate 41,923 of NZ_JBHSNQ010000013.1, read as the reverse complement.
ATAAAAGCTTCCTTGCACATATATATCAAGCAATTGATAGTTCAGTTGATCATGAATGTCCGTGAACCAACTGTTCAAATCATGGACATGGGGAAGCGGTTGGGAAAAGGCGAACATGTTGACAAGCAAAATGCCGAGCAGACTCACTCCCCGCATAATATCGAGGGTATGGATTCTTTCGTTTAACGTCGTTGGTTGAAACATTTCATTCGACCTCCTAAATACAATTAAACTACCATTTTCCTAAATAACTTACAAGAAAAATTGACGAATGATGTTTCAAACCAGCGACCCCAATTGCACCTCTTTCCCGGCATCGAACAAGTAGAGCATCTTTTCATCCACTTTGATGCGCAGAATCTTTTCGACCGCTTCCGTATAAAGTCGGATTTGTACCCCATAGCGTTTCGTCATTTCACGGATCAGCGCCTCTTCTTCCTCAAAGGAAGGCAAAATTTTATCCGTTTTGTAATCAAGAAGCACCCATCTTCCATCCTCATCCAGCATCAGGCAATCGACAATCCCCTGAATGATTTGGGAATCGCCGTCCGCATCTTTCACGCTTAATGTGAACGGCACTTCCCGGTACAATTTTTGCGCATGGCTGAACCGCTGTCCGATTGGAGTCTGGAAGAAATGCAACAGTTTTTCCAGCTCGATTGCTTTCCGTTCTTCTTCCGTAATCAATTGTTTATTGGCAAGCCCATCAAGGAATTGCTGCGCTTCCTCCATGCTTTCAAACCCTTGCTGCGGCACATGTTGCATCGCCGTGTGCATCGCTGTCCCGATTTCCGTCGCCGTCAGCTGTTTTTCTTCCATAAACAATGGCCGCTTCACAAGGGATTTACCGCGTTTTTTTAAGATGAGCTTCATGATCTCCGCATCCTGTTCTTCATCCTGCCGCAAGTTTTCAATGCGCTTCATTTCGGATACGCTTGTTTTCGATTTTTTCTTCGTCGCCCGTTCAAACGGGTATGCGTAAGTAAATCGGCGGTTGAGCTCTTGCAGCAAGTGTTCATCCACTTCTTCCATTTGTCCGTTGGTTGCCGACTCTTCCGCTTCCAACGGTTTTTTCAGGAACGTTTCATTGGAGATGACACTCACTTTCCAGGCGGACGGATGCGGTATCGGCATGTATTCTTCATCACTGAATTCTTTAAAAGCCTCATGTCTGCTGATGGCTGGACCGATCCAATCAAGGTAACTTTTTGCTCCCGCCCTTACATAGTCCGGCAGCATCTCATGGTGGGGCAAGCTTTGCATTTCACACCAACTGTGTTTCGTTTTCTCCCAATCTTTCACGGAGCCGACGAGAATGAGACGCTCTTTCGCCCGGGTCATCGCCACATATAAAATCCGCATTTCCTCAGCAATCATTTCCAATCTTTTCTTTTCCTTCATGGCCAAGAACGGCAATGAAGTGTACATGATCCGGTTGTCCGGGTCGATCGCTTTCACTGCAAGACCGTAAGTTTGATCAAATAGATACGGTTCGTTGAAATCCTTCAGATTGAATTTGTTGCCCAGTCCCGCCACAAATACAACGGGATATTCAAGCCCTTTGGATGAGTGGATGGTCACTAAACGGACCACATCATCCTTTTCTCCAATGGCTTTGGCGATGCCCAAATCTTCTCCGCGGGCTTTCATCCGGTCGATGAACCGCAAAAAGCGGAACAAACCGCGGTAAGAAGATTTTTCGAAAGTCAATGCCCGGTCATGGAGGGCACGCAAATTGGCTTGTCTCTGTTTGCCGTTGGACATGGCGCCAACCATTTCATAGTAATGGGTGTCCAAATAAATTTTCCAAATCAAATCGGAAAGGCTGCCTCGCCGTGCCATATCCCTCCACGTATCAAGCTGCCGCAGAAACTTCTCAAGTTTGGATTGGGTTTGGGCTTCAAGTCCTGAATGGCCCTGTTCAACAAATTTTTTGACCGCCTCGTAAAAAGGCGCGTTCTTTTCGGTTAAACGGATCAGCGCCAATTCATTTTCCGTAAGTCCCACAAATGGCGCCCTTAAAACCGATGCCAATGGAATATCCTGATACGGGTTGTCGATGACTTTCAACAAATTCATCATGATCATGACTTCCAAAGCATCGAAATATCCTTTCGAGCTTTCCGCATATAACGGGATATTGGCCGCCTTGAATTCTTCGATGATATCGTTTGACCACGTCATGGAACGCATCAAAATGACGATGTCGCTGTAACGCAACGGGCGGGTTCTTTTCGCCGGGTCTTTTTGTTTCGTATCATAAACGGTCGCCCCGGCCTCCATCAATTCTTTGATGCGCTGAATGATGTAGCGGGCTTCCTGCTGGGATTTTTTCATCTCTTCTTCCAAGATGGCTTCCAAATCCTCTTCCTCGTCACTTCCGGATGAAGCATCGGGCTGTTCTTCGTGGATGATGGCCAATTCCACCGGCACTTCTTCCTCATTGTACGGCGCGCCCGGTTTCAAAGCCGCCTTCTCGTCGTAAGTGATTTCCCCGACCTTTTCGCCCATCACCTGCTCAAAGATGCAGTTCGTTGCGTGGAGGACTTCCTTCCGGCTGCGGAAGTTGGCATTCAAATCGATTTTTAAACCGCTTGTTTTCGGCTCTTCCTCAAAGGTTAAATACTTATGTAAAAAGAGCATCGGTTCCGCCAGACGGAAACGGTAAATCGACTGCTTCACATCCCCGACCATGAACATGTTGCCATTGCTTTTATCGCCGCTTTTCACCAGTTGCAAAATCGTTTCTTGCAACATGTTCGTATCCTGATATTCATCCACGAGCACTTCTTTGAACCGCTTTTGAAATTCCAACGCGACAGGAGACGGCTTGATCTGTCCATCCTCTTCCACCGTCAATATTTCCAGGGCGAAATGTTCCAAATCCGAAAAATCCATGATGCCTTTTTCCAGCTTTGCCTGCTTAAATTTCTCGCCAAATTTCAGAGTGAGTTCGACCAATGTTTCGATTGCCGGTGCCATGAGGCGGATTTCTTCAATGAGCCGCTCCGGCTTTCTTGCAAAATACGTTTCCTGGATTTTTTTTACGACCTCTTTCGCCTTATTCCGTTTATCCTGCGCTTTCTTCTTCAATTCCTCATCGCAGGAATCTTTCGCCACCCGGGCAAGGGTCTCCCATTTCAACGTTGTAAAGAAATCGTACGCTTCTTGCCAGGAAGAACGGATGCGCCGCAACGCCTCCTGAATGAGCGCCAAATCCAATTCCACCGTCGCCCCATAGGGGTACGGACCATCCGGCATCAAAGCATATTTTCTGACCGACAAGAGATGAGACTTTGCTTCCTCCAACTGAAATTCAATGGCATTTTTCACATGTCCGATGAAAGGCAGCTCATCCACCGTGATGTGATCCGGAAGCCGGTATTGCTCCACAAGGGATTGTAGCCATTTTTTCGGTTCCGGATGCACCATTGCATTGTCATACAACTGTTCGATGAGCTTTTCAATTTCCTGGTCATCCCGGTCGGAGGTGAAACTGTCCACCAACCGGTAAATGCGGTTCACGTCCGAATCCTCTTCCGCACTGTAGGCTTCTTCCATGACGTCTTTTATCACATCATCCCGCAATAAAGAGATTTCCCCTTCACTGGCAATGCGGAATCCCGGATCAATGTCAATCATGTATGCATATTGCCGAACGATGGATAAACAAAAGGAGTGCAATGTGGAAATTTGCGCTTTATTGACAAGGCTCAACTGCTTCCGCAAATGGGCATTATGCGGATTCTTCGCAATTTCCTTTTCCAAGGCACCGGCGAGTCGATGGCGCATTTCCGCTGCTGCGGCGTTTGTAAAGGTCACGACGAGCAGTTCGTCCACATCAATCGGATTTTCCTTCGAGATGACTTTTTCAATCATCCGGTTGACCAGCACAGCCGTTTTCCCTGAACCGGCCGCAGCAGAAACGAGAATGTCCTGCCCCGTTGCCCAAATGGCTTTCCATTGTTCGTCAGTCCATGTGGCGTCCTTTGGTTTAGAAGGAATCGGATTCATCAGCATTCAACTCCTTGCGAATTTTATCAATCACGTTCGGCAGCTTGTCCGCCTGCAACCGCAGATATTCGCCTTCCGTCGGGTCGAATTGGCACACCGACTTGAACTGGCAATAATCACAGGCCGTTTTGTTTTTCAACTTAAACGGCCGGATGGAGGTGTCACCGCTTAAAATGGATTCCCCCGCTTCCTGGTGTTTTTTGCGGACAAATCGGCGCAAATCCTGCATCGCATCAGGATGGACCACTTTCGAAGTTTTGGCAAATTCCTGCTTTTTCGTAATGGATACCGGAATGATGATTGACTTGCCATCCTCTTCCAGACGTTCATCCATTGCCATCACAGCCTCCTGGTCTTCCGCCAGCAGCCCTCTCATTTTGAACATTTTCAGCCGTTCTTCTTCGACCTGCATTTCATTTAATTCTTTCTCGATTTTTAATAGCGGATTTTGCACATGGACGTAGAGCACTCCTGCCGGCAATGCCGATTCTTTCAACAAGATGAACGAGTTTTCCACCGCCACATCCAAATACGTCAACAATTGCAAAGATAGGCCGTAGTACACTTCATTCAAATCCAAATCTTTGCCCGATGATTTATAATCGATGACGCGCAAATACGTTTTGTCCCCCACTTTTGCATAGTCAATCCGGTCGATGCGGCCGCGCAATTGCATTCTTCGTCCGCTTCTTAACGGAATTTCCAATGGCGGCAATTGTTCTTTCGGACCAAAAGAAGCTTCCACGGCAACCGGCTTGAAAAATGAACTTTTCGCATGATGCGTCAAGGCGATCATCGTTTTTTCGATGATGCGCATGAGTTTCCGCTGAATGTAGCGGTAACGGGAACTGCTTAATAAGATTTGGTGGGAGAAGGCCGGCACAATCCGTTCCACCGCCTCACGGGCAAGATATGCGCATTGTTCCCGCGTCAATTTATTCCATGGCAAATTCAAACGGTTCGTTTCCATGGAAATCCATTTTAATGCTTCATGGAACAAGTCCCCCATTTCAAAGGTTTCCAGCCGGAACTCCGGCCGCTGTTCCAAGCGGAGGCCATAAGTTGCAAAATGGGCAAATGGACAGCTGAAATATTTTTCAATGCGCGACACGCTGGAAGTCAATTCATCCCCGTACAATGCTTCCGTCAACGGCTTTTGCAACGGTTCCGAAACATTTTTCTGTTTGAGCGGCTTCATCACAAGATCAAGCACCGGTTTCCATTCTTCTCTCCGTTCATAAAATGCCTTCAACGCTTGCCATTCCGGTGCCAGTTCCTCCGATTCCGCCTGCTTCAACTGGGTCATCAGGTAGGCAAGGGAAGTTCTCGGATGGCGCAAATATGAAAGCACATGGGACCGATCCCACTCTTCAATCGGATCGACGAAAATCCGTTGTTGAGGCAGCGTGCTTTCACCATCCACTTCAAACAAATTGAGCAGCCGCTGAACATATAGGGATGGCAATAGCGCCTTGCTTTCCTCGTCGCTGCTTGAATAAGTCACATACAACCGGTCCGTCGGAGAAGAAAAGGCACGGTAAATGTAGAAGTTTTCTTCCATTAAACGGTGTTTTGAAGTCGGGAACAATTCCATATCAATGCTTGAAAACCATTCCCGATCCGAGTCGTTCATCAGCCCTTCATAGTCGATCCGCATCGGATACACCCCGTCATTCACGCCGATGACGAACACGACTTTCATATTGTCAAAGCGGGAAAACTCCAATTGGGAAACCGTCACTTCATCGATGGCCGGAGGAATTTTGGAGAAAGTGAGGGTATTATAACCTTCATCCAAAATTTTCGCGGCCTCCTCCACCGTCAAAGGCTGGTCACCAAACATGACAACGAATTGTTCAAGCACATTCACCCATTGGTTCCAAGCCTGGTCATGTTCCATCGCTTCTTCCAAACGGCCGCTTTCCAGCTCTTTATCTTTCAACGCCTGGAGTTTTTCGAACACTTGCAATTCATCCATGCAGGAGAATAAAGCAAAGGCGATTTCCTTCCCGTTCCGGGCTTTCTTCAATTCCCGCTCCAATTTCAGCAATGGCTCCCGGACATACCCTTTCATTTCATCAATGATCGCTTGGACCTTCTGTTCTTCATCGGTCTGTCTTTTTGAAACATACTCCAGACCGCGGTATTTTTTATAAAACCATCGATCATCCTGCATCCACCGATCCCCGTAAATTCCTTGGGCAATGACGAAGTTTTCGAATAGATCCGCCTTCTCCCGCATTTCTTTCACATCGGAATGGAGCGGGAAAAATAAATCCGTTTTCACACTGCGGAAAATCGGCTCATATTTCCAACGGGATGTAACCACTTCCAATACGGAACGGCTGAATTCAATTAATGGATGATGCAACATCGGCTTTTTCTCGTTCGTAAAAACCGGGATGTCATATTGGGCGAAAATTGTCGAAATCAACGGATCATACACTTCCGCTTGCCGATACATAATCCCTATATCACGATAACGAATGCCCTCCTCTTGCACCAACCGTTTTATTTCCCGGGCAATTCCATGAACTTCTGCCCGGCGGTTGGATCCTTCAATGATTTGGACAAAACCTTCCGCTTCCATCTTATCCGGAACCGGCTCATGAAACTCTTGTTCCACATGCCGCAAATCTTTATTTCGATAACGATGCACCGTTTGCATATGTATGCGCGGTTCGATTTCAATCCCAAAATTTATCGCTTCTTGCCGCAATTTGTCGTACATCAACGCCGCGCGATGGAACACCGCCTGCTCATCATCTTTATCCTTTTCATCTTCAAATGGAAGAACCACCGTCACCCGTTTGGTCAGTGCCAACAGCTGCTTGATGATCTCAAACTCCCGGACGGTAAAGAAAGTGAATCCATCGATGTATACATGGGTATCTTTCAATTTTTCGGAGTTCTTCATTTGCCGGATTAAAAACGGGTACAGTCCGTCCCCTTCCACATACCTGTCTCCCAATATTTCTTCCAATTTTTGAACAATGATTTGCAAGTCCTTCGTTTTCGCAATCAATGTATGAGGAGCTTCCGATTGTTCAAATTGGCCGATCGCCACTTTCAACGCCTGGCTATCGATGTTGAACTGATTAAATTCCCTGATCATCTTTTCAATTTCTTCCGTAAATCCCGGTTTGTCCGCAGCTTGGCCGAATAAAGCAAATTGGTCTTTATTCTCTTCCAGCAGCCGTCTCAGGAGCATGCGATAGCCGATTTTATCCACTTTATCTTTGGCGATGCCCCCGGTTTCCTGCAATATATGCCAGGATAATCGCTTGAAAGTCATGACCTGGGCCCGAATCAAACCTTCGATCCCATAGTGGTTCGTCAGCTGGTATTCCGTCGAAAAGGACATTTGATCCGGAACTATCAAATAAATGGGGGGACCAAAAGGATTGGATTTCACTTCTTCCACAATTTCACGGTGTATTAAGGCCGTTTTTCCTGTCCCGGCCCGTCCGCTGATGATTCGTAATGACATGCCGCTCCTCCTTCTTTATGAAAATTGTAATATAATTATAGTATATTTTTTCATCGATTCGTCACCTGACGATAATGAAAAAAGCCCCGAAAATGTCTGATTTTCGGGACATTGCGGAAATTTTGCCACCCCGCTCATTCTTTGGGTGTCATTTTCAGCTTCTTTTGTTTTCTGATTTTCGAAACTTCTTTCAGCTCTCGTTCAACGCGTTTATTCAAATATTTTTCAATGATTTTTCCTATGATCCACAACAGGACTATGGCCACGATGACGAGGATCAATTTGATTGGGCTGCGCAACAATGCCCCAATATCATACCCGAGCAAACTGATGGTCAAAATCATGACAAATTTTCCGGTCAACAATACAACCAAATAGATTTTTTTCTTTATATTGGAAAGTCCCGCGACAATATTCACCAGTACCGACGGGGTGAAGGGAAAACACAACAAGATAAACAGCGGGGCGATCCCTTTCATATCCACCCAACGGATGAGCTTCTGCATTTTCTTATATTTGATGAATTTTTGCACTCTCGGATATTTTCCAAATTGCCGGACAAGCAAAAAGACCGAATAGGATCCCGATACGGTTCCAACCCAGGAAAGCAAAAATCCCATCCAAAGGCCATGGGAACTGGCATTTGCCACGACAAACGCCACCAAAGGCAGGAATGGAAGAAAGGCTTCCAAAAAGGGGAAAAGTAAACCAATAATTGGTCCCAGGGTCCTGTACTGCGCTTCCAAAGCTTCGATGTTTTCAATGGTAAACCAATCACTCACATGTTCCACCTCTATCGATACTGAATAATTAAATGCAAGACCGTCACATGATCGGTTGGATTTTCATACTGGTGGGGCTGATTGGCGGAGAAAAGGAGGGTTTCCCCTTCCGTCAAACTTTCCCGCATTTCCCCGCATTGGACTACGGCTTGTCCTGCAATGACCGTCACCGTTTCCTCCACCCCTTCCGTATGCGGTTCACTTTTATGGGTCACCCCGGGATCCATTTCAATTTTATAAAATTCCCATCCCCTTTCCGGGTCATAGGGAATGATGGAGTAAACGCGATATTTTCCGTCCTCTTCCGAAACGTATGTAGTTGGATCCACGCTATATTTTTGAAAAAACGTTTTTGGCGGCTGCAGGAGGGATGAAAAAGAAATCTTTAATCCTGCGGCAATTTTCCATAAAGTCGAAACGGTCGGATTCGCTTCCCCTTTTTCAATTTGGGCAAGCTGAGCTTTGCTTACATCAGTAGCTTTTGCCACATCATCCAAACTTAAACTGCGCTCTTTCCGGATTTTTTTTAATTGCATGCCAATGTAGCGATTCATTTGTTCCATTTTTTGTTCCACCCTATTGTCTATTTTAAAAGACAAATGTATACTATATAAAACGAAAGAAGAATATTCTGACGATTTAATTATAATACGTAATTAGCATTAAATGGTAAACTTTAGACCGATTTTCTTCATCATTATAGTACACAAATGGATCCCATTGTACTGTAACGAATCGGTGTTCATAAAGTTGCAACAGGGGATCATGTATCTCGAAAATTCGGATGAAAGGGTTGGATGGCGTGGCAACGGAAATCAAGGAAATGAAAGAAATTGCAAAAACTGCGACGGAAGATTCGTTCTTCCAGGGAATGAAAGATTGCATTCCCACATTGTTAGGTTACATAAGTATCGGTTTTGCCTTTGGAGTCGTAGGGATTGCTTCAAAATTATCCATTTTGGAGATTTTTCTCCTGTCGGCTCTTGTGTATGCCGGAAGCGCCCAGTTCATTTTTGCCGGGTTGTATGTGGCAGGCGCACCGATGTCCGTCATCATCATCACCACGTTTATCGTCAACTTGAGACATTTCCTCATGTCCCTGACTGTCGCCCCATACTTCACCCGCTATTCCGCATTGCGCAATGTCGGTTTCGGTTCTTTGCTGACGGATGAAACCTTTGGCGTTGCAGTGACGAAAATGGGCCGGGAAAAACAGCTGGGCGGCCGCTGGATGGATGGTTTAAATTTGACCGCCTATTTGACGTGGATTGCCGCCTGTGTTCTTGGGGGGCTTGTCGGAAACTGGATTCCAAACCCTAATCGATGGGGCCTTGATTATGCCTTGGTGGCGATGTTTATCGCGCTGCTTGTACTGAATTTGGCGAACGCAAGCAGAGGGAAGCTCATGCATTATTTGAAGTTGATTGGCTGTGTGTTTGGCGCCATGTACATTCTTTCTTATTTCATGCCGAGCCATTTGGCGGTGCTTTTATCCACCGTCATCGTGGCGACGATTGGGGTGATCACGGAAAAATGACGACAACGTTATTGATGGTTTTATTAATTTTGGGATGCGCCCTCGTCACTTGGTTGCCCCGCGTCATACCATTTATTTTGGTGCGGAATCTTGAATTGCCGCAAGTGGTGTTGCGCTGGCTGCAATTTATTCCTGTTTGCATTCTGAGCGCGCTGGTTTTTCAATCATTATTGAATACGGAAGGCAAATTCGTCACGTTGAATGGGGAAAACACGGTTGCTTTTGTGCCCACACTGCTCGTTGCCCTTTGGACGAAGAGTTTATCGAAAACGGTGATTGTCGGGGTTTTGACGGTGGCAATTTTGCGGAATTTCTTTTAGAAGGGAATATTGGATAGGAAAGGGCGAATGGAGAAGGTTCGCTCTTTTTTGTTTTTATGGCTGTGGTGTGCGATCTTGCGCGGGCGGGTTTGTTTTTAAATGGATATGTTGCCCGCTTGCTCGGATAAACCATGCTCTTGCTCGGTTGCGGCACCTGCTTGCTCGGATGCAATCCCCGCTTGCTCGGATAAACCATGCTCTTGCTCGGTTGCGGTCCACCCTTGCTCAGATAAATCATCCTCTTGCTCGGTTGCGGTCCACCCTTGCTCAGATAAATCATCCTCTTGCTCGGATATGCCATAAACACCCCAATTTTATATAAAAAAACGGCTCAATTCCCATCTTCAGGAATTAAGCCATCTGCACATTCTATTCAACCACCAGCAAACCGATCCGGTAATGGTCTTTGCTATATACTTCATGCTGCGTCAAGCGCAGTTCATTTTTATGATTCAACACTTCCAATTTGCAGTAGGCGGCATTGATTTGAAGGGCTTTATACAACTCCAATTCATTATGCACTTCCATTCCGTTCACTTTGCGGATAATCTCTCCGGCCTGCAGCCCCATTTTTTCCGCCGGCGAATCCGGCAATACCGCTGCAATCATCACGCCGCTTGGACGGGCAGAAACCGCATACACATCCCGGCGTTCGCGAACTTTAAAAATATATGAAATCAATAAACGGAAGAATGCCCCTGCAAACACCGTCACTACCGCCGCGATTGGATAAAAATAGCCGACAAGTCCGCCGATGAGAACCAATTCTCCTAAAATAAGAACCGCCCTTGATAATTTAGGATAAACATATAGCGGCAAGGAACGTCTTGTCAACTGTTGGAATCCTACAACAAAAGGGAATAAAACCAAAGAAAATTGCTGGTGGTTCAATGAAAATTGCGGCCACCAAGGAAAATAAGCATCAATTGCTTGTCCGGGCACAACGAAAAAAATCGGCAACAGCCACAATTTTTTCGTAAAGAAAGCGACGCCATTCAATCCCCTTTTCGATTTTTCAATCATCGGTGATGCGTAATTCATGCCATGTTTCTTGATTAAACGGCTTTCCGCAATCAGCAATAATCCTGCGACCAAAGCGCTTGTCACAGCCGCACCTTCCATCACGTCCACGCCCTGGATCGTCAACCCCAGCCATTCAAACGACCAATGTTGATCATACATCACCATTAAAGAGCCGAGGCTTAATCCCATCAGGACGATAGGCGAAAGAAGATGGAAATTGTAAAGAAGCAGGCCGAGGATACTGAAGGCCGTCACAAAGAATAACAATTCGATGGATTGAGTTAATCCGAAAAGCAGGGTAAGCACTGAAATCATAAGTGCGAACCAGATTCCTTCCTTGATGAGGCCGATCAATTCCGTCCAACCCCACAAAATCCGGATTTTAAAGAACTTTCTTTCCCTTTTGACACGGACGTATCCCAGTACAATCGCCATCAATATGGAAAGATATAATAATGGATTCATAAACATTCTGCCAATTGCCTTCAACAGTTCCAATAAAATCTCAATCACTCATCCCACCGCCGTTTCCTACTAACTACTGTTCATTGTATCAAAGTAATAAAAATTTGCGTAGGGGGAAATCAGGAATTTATTAACAGAAATGATTTCCATATAGAAAATGACAGGAGTTTTATGGATTTCTTTGAAACAAAGGTAATTTCATCACTAAAATATATTTACAACCAGGCAAAATCCATAAAGACATTCACCGCCCTAAAGATCTGAAATAACCCGTCAAACATTAAAGAGCAAATGGGAAAACCTCATTGTTTCCGCCATTTGCCCTTCTCTCACAAATCCGCTATATATTCCCTTTGATTTTGTGCAACATGACGCTCAAGCCCATTTTCAACTGCACATCATGTTCCATGTCTTCCTTATATGAAGCCACTTGATCGCGGATGCTTGCGAAGAATTCATCATCCATATGCCGTCCGCTTTCGAGATCGTGTTTCTCCCGATAGGAGGCCACCGCTTCCGCCGTTTGTTCATCATAAAACCCGTCCGTTCTTGACAAGTTGTATCCCAAACCGCTCAACACTTTTTGAACATAGGCCACTTCTTCGCTATAATCCCCTTCCGCGAATTCACCCCGGAGCGGCATGATTTCCATCGCAAACAATGGATGTTGCTCCACTTCAATGTCCGATTCGATGCCTTTTCCATGTATCCATTCCCGATCAGGAGTCAGCCATTTATTTGTAGATAATTTCAATTCCCCGCCATTTTCCAAATCGTACGTTTCTTGCACCGTTCCTTTTCCAAAGCTCTTGAGTCCTACAATGATTGCCCGGTTCCAACTTTTTAACGCTCCCGCCATCACTTCGCTGGCCGATGCACTGCCCTCATTTTGGAGAACAACCAACGGAATCGTCTTCATTCTTTTTAAATAATCGTCATCCACATCCAGCTTTGCCGTTTTAAATGCTTCCATCGTTCCTTCCGCATTTTGCATATATGCGAAAATGTCCCCTTCTTTCCCGATGCTACTTACGACGCCCGCGACGCTATGTAAATAACCTCCAGGATTGTCTCGCAAATCAACTATCATGCCATCCACTTTTTCCGATAACAGCCGTTTCGTTGCTTCCACCCATTCTTCCACCGTGTCTTCCCCGAACATCGAAATGGAAACATAGCCGATTTTTGATTCTTCTATTGGAATGACTTTCCATTTCACTGTCTGGTTATCAATTTCCGCCCGCTCCACCGTGATTTTTATATGCCTGTCTGTGCTTGGACGATAAATGACCAGCGACACTTTTTCACCTGGCTCTCCTTGAATTAATTGCAGCAACTCCCCAAGGGTTTTGCCTTCCAAACGGACGCCATCCACTTCCACGATTTCATCAAACGGACGGATTCCTGCTTTTTCAGCGGGAGATGATTTCACAGGTGAAACGACGATAAATCGCCCATCCTTTTCCGTAATTTCAATGCCGATGCCTACCCGCTGCCCTGCCAAAGACTGGCGATGAATGGCCGCTTCCTTTTCCGTATAATAGGTGCTGTATGGATCCTTGATCGCTTCCGTCATTCCCCTTAAGGCACCTTCAATCAATTCCTCATCTTTCGTATCAAACACCGATTTCTCTTTGATCAGGGTAAAAGCCTGGTCAATGACCGGGATATTGCTTCCTTTCAAATCCGTTTCCTGCTTTGTCACGCTTTTCCAATACACAATGATGGCTAACAACACACAGATGATGGCAAAAATGAAAAAAAATCGACTCTTTCGCACTCACTATCCTCCTCTCGTTCAATTTATGTGGAAAAGAGGAGCAATAACACATGCAAAAGAGCGATTTTTTTATTCTAATGCCGTCACATAATTTCGCAATGTATCCAAATCCAACGGTCCCAATACTTGCTTTTCAATTACGCCCTTGGAATTGATGAAAAAGGTGGATGGCAGCGTATAAACTTTGTATGTCTCCCTGACATCTTCTTCCTCCATCAACAGCACCGGGAAGGTTAAATCATAACTTTTCACGAAATTCTCAACACTTGCCATTTTGTCGTTGAGTGTATAATTCACCGCGACAATTTCCACATTATCTTCTTCCGCATACTTTTCGTAATACTCCTGGAAATGCGGCATTTCATCTTTGCAAGGCGGACACCATGTCGCCCAGAAGTTCAAAATCACTTTCTTCCCTTTTAAATCGGAAAGGGTCAACGGGTTTCCATCCAATGTATTTAATGTGAAATCCGGCGCCGGCTTTTCTAATCCGACACTTTGGGGACTGCCCTTGCCCACTTCATATCCCGGTGTATCATCATCGAGGGCATTTTTTTTGTTTTCTTCCAATTTATCATGGATAAACATGCCCGCCGCAATCGCGACCAAAGCGATGATCACAATTGCCCCAAGCGCTTTTTTCATGTTGTTGCTCATTGAACCCCTCCAGCCTGCTTCCTTTGAAATTATTCTATCTTATAGCATATCATAAAATCCGGCCAATGAATTTTGATAATGTTTGACAAGATTGAAAAATAAATTTTTCAATTAAAAAAGCCGTTTAGAAAGAATTTCACTTTCTAAACAGCTTGTTTCCTACATTATAGGGAAATATAATTCAACGGATTTTGTACGCCCGCTTTTTGTCCACGCCATGTACCGATATGCACTTCGAAATGCAAGTGAGGACCTGTCGCGCGTCCAGTGGCTCCCATTTCACCAATTTGTTGGCCTTGTTTTACCACATCGCCAACGCCGACATTAAATGCTCTTAAATGGGCATATAATGTTGTATAGATTTGGCCGTTAATATTGTGCGTAACCATGATTACATTTCCGTACGTGCTTAGGGCGGATGCATAAGTGACCACACCATCTGCTGAGGCTAGGACTGGCGTTCCTGCACGGTTAGCCAAGTCAACACCATAGTGGAACTCAGGACCATAACCTAAATTTCTCCAACCATAACCGCTTGTCAACACACCATTTGTCGGTTTCATGAAACCGCTGGATGAAACCGGTAAATTTCCGGAAGACTGAGCTTTGCTTAATTGTTGTCTTTGAAGTTCCGCGATTTGGTTTTCCAAGTCTTGACTGATTTCAAGATACTCGGAATATTGTTTCTCCAATAATTTTTTCTCGCTTAATAGTTTTTGTTGCTCTTTTTCGAGTTCGGCAATCAATTTATTTTTTTCTTGTTTTTGGGAATCCAAAGAAGCTTTTAAGTTTTTAAGTTGGTTTTGTTTTTCTTCCAGTTTTCTTTTTGTATTTTCCAATACCACTTTTTGGTCTTCCAATTGTTTTTGGTCTTCTTTTTGTTCACGGATGATTTGGCGGTCAGCATCGATCAACGTATTGACCGCTGAAAAACGGTCAATAAAATCAACGAAGCTGTTGGCGCCCAACAACACATCCAAAAATGAAACCGAACCGTTTGCCTGCAATGCACGGGCGCGTTCTTCCAACAATGCATTCCGTTCATCAATCTTTTTTTGCAATGCTTCAATTTTTTCTTTTAAAGCGGCAATTTCTTGATTGGCTTGTCCAATCTCATTTTCTACTTGTTTGATTTCTTGATTTGTTTTTGAAATTTGGTCTATCAATTTATCAATTTGGGCTAACAATTGTTTCTGTTTGGATTCATTGGATTTGATTGCGCTGGATTTTTGATTGATTTGACTATTCAATTCTTTTTTCTGTTGTTCCACTTGCTGCTGTTTGCTTTTTAAATCGGACAAATTTGCCGCATATGTAACAGGTATCTGTATGAAAAGCAGTACAGCGATCATCGCCGTAATGATTTTGAAATGGCGTTTAAAAAAGTTTCCCATCAAATGGTGCCTCCTTGTTTCTAATAAACTCTCAAGAATTTCCGAACCGACATGAAGCTGCCCCATACACCGATGAAAATGCCAAGTGCCAAGACGATCAGGTTCACTTCATAAACCAGAGGGGTCACTTCAAGCAGCTGCAACATGTTTCCTTGAATTTTTGGAGTCAACTTGTTGTACACATTATAGTAAACGACCGATACAACAATCATCGGAAGGATGGACCCAAGCACGCCAAGCCACAATCCTTCAAATAAGAAAGGAATGCGCACGAAAGAGCTTGTCGCTCCCACCAGTTTCATAATTTCAATCTCGTCTTTGCGGGCGACAATGGTAATACGGATCGTATTGTAGATTAAGAAAATCGCCGTAAATAAAAGACCCAAAATTAAAACCAGGCCAATGTTGCGGCCAGTATTTAAGAAATTGAACAGATTTTCAACTTTTTCTTCCCCATAAATGACGTCATATGTATGATCGAGCTTATCAATTTTTTTCGCAAGATCCGCCGTCTGCTCCGGATCCTTCGCTTTTACATATAAAACGTTCCGCAATGGATTGCTTTGTTCATATAAACTGAAATCTTCGCCATAGTTTTCGATCAAAATCTTCAATTCATCTTCCTTGGAAGAGTACTTGACTTCCGCCACTTCCGGCAAGCGTTCCACCTGTTTCATGAGCTTGTCTTCAGCGGCCTTCATTTCTTTCGGATCGTTGATAATATCGATTAGAACGCGGATTTCCACATCATTTTCGATATTATCCGCGATATGATTTAAATTCATCATCACCAATGCGAAAATACCGACCAATATGAGCGTCACCGTAACCGCACTGATCGAGGCGAAAGACATCCATCCGTTCCGGCTTAAACTCTTTAGACTTTCACGGAAATGCCGCTGGAGGGTTCTAAATTTCATAACCGTAATCACCTCCAAAGACGTCCCGGACAATCATGCCGCCATCAATCGTAATCACCCGCTTGCGGATTTTGTTTACGATTTCACGGTTATGCGTTGCCATGACAACGGTTGTCCCCAAAGAATTGATATCTTCAAAGATTTTCATGATATCCCAGGAAGTTTCCGGGTCCAGATTTCCAGTAGGCTCGTCCGCAATGACCACTTTCGGCATATTCACAATGGAGCGGGCAATGGAAACCCGTTGCTGTTCCCCACCGGACAGCTCGTTCGGGAACATGCGGATTTTATGTTTTAATCCGACCAAATCCAACACTTCCAATACCCGCTTCCGAATTGTTTTCGGCTGCTCTTCAATGACTTCCATTGCAAAAGCGACATTTTCATAAACGGTCAACTTCGGAAGCAACTTAAAGTCTTGGAAAACAACCCCCAACTTCCTTCGAAAATGGGGAATCTCCCTTTTCTTCAATTTGGAAGTATTGATTCCGTTGATGATCACTTCACCGGAAGTAGGAATCTCTTCGCGGTACATCAGCTTGATAAAGGTCGACTTCCCCGCACCGGAAGGGCCTACCACATAAACAAATTCACCTTGTTTTATATCGACAGAAATACCGTTTACAGCCACCACACCGTTTGGGTATTTTTTGTAAACCTCTTTCATTTGTATCATTAATATAATCACCTTGGTTCTATCTATAGTCATTCAACAATTTCTATTATAGCACTTTATGTGGTTAATAATTTTACATTTTCTTTTCATTGACCATCATTATTTTTTTAAAAATACAAATTAATTATCAATCTATCAGTAATAAAGGCCTTGTCAATGAACCGGATTTATATTCCGCAAATGAAATTGCCCGTATTTTTTCTTTTGGAAGGAATGGATGTTCCGCATTTTTTACATTTATGGATCTCCCCCAACAATAACCGGACCGATTCCTCCACCGTACAATCCTGAAAAAAGCGAATTGTATTACGAATAGTCATCAAAAAAGAGCTGTTGATAAGTTTCTCCATTATCCATCCTCCAGTTTCCGCCCGTCAGCGAGCTTCAAATATTCGAATTCCCGCCGGTAAAGTCAAGGATTGGCGAAGGACGATCCGGCAAGTTTTATCGCTCTTATTGGAAGGAGGTCATTTTCATATTATAAATGGAAGAAACTTTGCAAACATTGAAATATCTTCGCTTCAAAAGCCCTTGACCTTTGGAGGAGGGCTTTTATAATTACCTCGTTTTAGGATGAAAGTTTGAATAATAAGAATTTTTTATATAACCAATTATACCAATATATAACTAATTAAGTAGTCGTATAGATGTTGTTTCAATCTCAATTTAATTCTAAAGACTTTTCAATTTCCATTCGTGTTTATGATAGAATACTCCCAAATAATAAAAGGAGGGATACTATGAAATTCGTAAGAGGCTCTGTTTCCATCATCCTATTTATTGTTTTATTGTTCATCGGATCAACTGAAATTTTTGCAGCATCCCCGATTGATAAGAAGGATGTGGATCCGCATCATGATTTTACGGTCTATTTTAATCAGAAAGTCGATCAAAGGACTGTCCATATAAAAAACATCCACGTTATTGATCAAAATGGAAAAATAGTGACGGATAAAGAACCGAAATTGGTCGATGGAGGATACAAAGTCGTTGTGGAGGCACCGGAATCCGGCTATGCTTATGGTTCAACATACCGGTTGGTTGTGACGGACAATGTTTTATCGGAAAAGCAAAAGCCATTAACAAATGAATTGCAGATGAATTTTACCATTAAAAATGCCACCGCAAATTCGGACGCATCCAACCATCATACAAAAACCGTCGCTTCGCTGACAGCAACTGCCGATTCTTCTTTAAATCCGCTGAAAGAGCAAATCAGAACCGCATTCCAAAATCGGCAAACCTCATTTTCCATCAAGTATTACGGGGACCTGAACAATTTGACGGACAAAATTACAAAGACGGTGGAAGAAGTATTATCCGAGGATGAATATTTGTTTTATGACTACCGAAACTATCGCTTTACTTGGAATGGAAAGGGAAATGAAGCGACCATCAATTTCACAGCAACGTTTTATCAAACAAAAGAACAAGTGGATTATGTGAATAAGCGGGTTCAGGAAATTTTAGCGAAAATCATCAAATCATCGATGAACGACCACGAAAAAGTGAAAGCCGTCCATGATTATGTCGTATCAAATGTGGCATATGACACAACTTACAGTCAGGCGAACAATGCACCATACTTCGCTTTGACGAAAGGGAAAACACTGTGCAATGGATATGCGATGTTGGTCTATAAAATGTTGGAGGAACTGGATATTCCGGTCCGGTTGATCAGCGGTAAAGCTGGAGGCGATAGCCACGCTTGGAATCTCGTTCAACTGGATGGCAAGTGGTATCACTTGGATGTTACTTGGGACGATCCTACTCCGGATAAAAAAGGGCAAGTTACATACGATTATTATCTGTTGGCCGATGATGAGATCCGCCAAAGCCACAGCTGGAAAGATGGAGGATCCACCGGTATCGAAAAGACATATCCACGCGCAAATACATATTATATAGAAGTACTGACAAAACGCGGCGACAAGAAGCTGATGGAGAGCTTAGGACTCCAATATTTGACTTCCGACTATACAGTGGATGACAATAAATTCTCTACATATTTAAAAACAAAGATTTCCAAAAAAGAAAAGAACTTCACGTTCCGGTACGTAACAAACAAACCAAATGTACTTAACAATTTCAAACAGATCATTTCCGCAGCCACAAACGGACTAAAATATAAGAACTTGAACTGGAATGTGAGTGAGATTCAACGTACGAAAGAGAAAGACTACCTCGTTTCGATCACCGTAACTTATTAAGGTGCCAGGCAACAAAGCTAGGCACCTTTTTTTCTGCCCGATGCTGCAGAGCGGAGAAACTTCAAGATAAAAAGGAGAATTTGAGCCTTCCCAAATTCTCCTTTTTCCATTTTGGGGCGGGGTTTGTCCCGCCCTTGATTCTATTTTTTGTAAAGATTTCCATCCCATCTCAGCTTTCCATTTTAAATCGGCTGACCAATTGGTTGAGGTTTTTGGCCAAATCGGCGACTCCTTTCGAATAGGAAACGATTTCATCCATGGCACTGGTTGATTCTTGGATCAAAGCGGTATTCTGCTCGATTCCTGCCGAAGACTCCTGTGCCACGACCGTGATATGGTTGACGGCATCATTGATTTGTTCACATTCAAGGAATACCTCCTGCAAATGATTGGAGATGGTTTCGATTTTCGACTGCATTTGTAAAATCGATTGGTTGATGTCATTGAATGTTTCTCTTGTTGTTTTTATTTTCGATGTCCCCTCCGTCACTTGCAAGAAACTGTCTTGAAGGGATTGCACCGTTTCTTTTGATTCCCGTTGAATGCCCTCAACAATCTTCACAATATTGCCAATGGAATTGGACACTTCATCCGCAAGTTTCCGTACCTCTTCGGAAACAACCGCAAATCCCCTTCCATGTTCTCCGGCGCGTGCCGCTTCAATCGCCGCATTTAATGCCAATAAATTCGTTTGCTCCGCAATATCCTGGATGATTTTGACCAGTTCTGTAATCATGTTGGTTTGGGCATCCAAAACCTTCACTTTTTCGATGGAGCGCTTCACCCCTTGATGGATGGATTCCATTTGTTTCTCGTAGTCGGCCATCAACTCCGTGCCTGTTTTGGTCATTTCAATGACGTCATTGGATGAATGCGCCAATTTGACTCCTTCATCCCGCGCTTCTTGGAGATGATTTGTAAATCGAACCATGATTTCCGACACTTGGCTAGTTGAATTGGCTTGATGATCCGCCCCTTCCGACAGTTCCGTCATCGAAGCATTGATTTGTTCGTTCCCTTCCTTCACTTCACTGGCACTCGCCAATAAATGATCGGATGAATCCACCAACCGGCTTGAACTGTCATTGATTCCATGGATGATCTGTTTCAAATCGCCGATCATTTTTTGGAATGCATTGGTCAATGCGCCAATCTCACCGTTGCGTTTCACTTCAAATTTGACGGATAAATCGCCATTTCCCACTTTTTCGATTTCATTGGTTAATTTCTTTAATGGTTTAATCAAATAAACCGAGAAAAGATATACGACAAGTATGCTTATAAGTAAAATAATGCCGGTAATCATGATTAATTGTGTCCTGTTGGAATCCATGACGTCAAAGAAAGTGGCCGCATCCAAGTCGGCACCGACAATTCCGATGACTTCCCCGGATTCGGATCGGATGGGCACATAGGTTGTAACAAGCGCCCCGAATTCTTTTGTATTGGAGATTTGCACTTGCGCTTTACCAGTTTCAAAAGCTTTGACAATATTCGGGTATAGGGTTACGTCTTCCTCATCCCCCATTTGCGATGCTTCATCCGAATCCAGAGGGAAACCGTCCACCATATAAAAATATGTATAATCATCACCTGTTTTTTCTCTTCCCATGGTAAAGAGATATGTAAGCCCCGTACTTTCCCTCAAATCATTCAATTTTTCGCGCAGCTCTTTATAATAAGCGGTATCAGGCCCCTTCGCCAACGTAATTTCCTGTTGATATCGTTCCGCATCAATCAGACGGACGGCGCTTTCCGCAATATTCCGCGCCACATCGCTCAAGGATTCTTCCGCCAGTTTCACGGACGATCTGTAACTCGTGCAGGAAATAATGATGCAGGAAAGCAGTATAATGGAAGAAAAAACCGCAATCATTTTTCCAGTAATACTTCTTTTCAACTTGCTCCCACCTACCTAATTCATTGAATGCTTTACATACGTAAAAATACTTATGTACTTATAGTAGAATCGATCATGTTGATCACTATTCTAAAATACTATGAGTTTCCTGAAAATTCAAGATAAAGAATATATTACAAATCGGAAATTGCTCCTTTAAATCGGCAAAAAAAAGCCAAACCCTTATATAAAAGAGTTTGGCGTTGGATAGAGATGTCTGGGAAAATCCGGGGACCCTTTAGGATTCCTGACCTAATGTCGTATATCGGATAATGATGCTTCCTGTGCGGGATTCGCCTGTCAATTTTAATACTGGGGCATTTTCGATGATTTTATCGAAGTGCATCGTTTTGGCGAAGAATTGATCTTCCACCGTACGTGTCACCACATCTTGCAGGCCGAGGTCGATTTTTCCTACATTGGTCGATGCGGTACCGTTGATGGAAACGTTTTTCGGAACGTACAGCTCCACAGCGCCGGCAACCGTTTGAGCTTTCACTTTCCGCGCGTTTTTATCATTTGTTGTAACAATGACCGCGCCGTTTGCCGATTCCGCTTCCACTTCTCTGAGTTCTCCATCTATATAGATTCGTCCATTCACCGTTTGAACTTCCAAATCTTCCCCTTTTACATGCACAATTTCAATCGGGCCATTGCCGGATTCCACATCCGCATTTTCAAATTGGCCAACCGCATATTTGATTGGTCCGTTGTACGTGCGCAATTTTACGAGTTTCGCATTCACACCGTCAATGGACACGCCGCCGTTCAACAGCTTCATCAACACAATATCATACTGTTTTTCCGGAATGGAAAGTTGCACATTCACTTGCGTCAACTTGGATGGGCATTTCAATTCCAATTTGCCATCATTAAATCGGACAAAATCCCGCTCAAATTCGGCAATCGTCTTATCCTCATCATTGTCGATGGCAAATGTTTTGACTTTCGCCACGACTTTCAGCTCATTGGAATCGGAGCGTACCGCTTCCACTTTCCCGTTTGGAATTTCGATTTGGATGCCTCTCACTTCATCGCCGTTAAAGGAATATTGCTTTTCAAATTCCACTTTTGGATTACTCAAAGGAAATTCAATGTCCAATTCTTTCAATTTTTTGAAAGCGGTACCGATGACGCCCATCATGCTTTTGGAGAATTCCGTCAAGTCTTCTTTCACTTCATTCACGATCTCGTCCATTTTTTTACTGAACTCTTTGTTATTAAAGTTTTTTCCAAAAATATCTTCAAAGCCTGTTGTTTTTTTCGACTCGGATTGCTGCTCTTGGTGGGATGACTGTTCGTTTGTTGGTGGCAATGGAACTGCGTTGGATTGAGATTCGGTCGTTGTGGAACTTTGCTTTTTATTGAGCGCTTCAAGCAAAGTGATCGCTTCTTCCGCAGAGATGGCTCCTTCTTCAACTAATTTGATGATCCGTTTGCGTTCGTTATCCATATTTACTGCCTCCCTCATAGTTCTATATCATCATATACGTTAGAATTCCCAAAAAAGTTTCCTGTTTTATCAAAATTACAAAGTTTTCAATTTTATGTTAAGAATACATTGGATTATTATGAACCATTTTCGGTGACGGCATACGGTTCAAAGGATCGATGATGGGGCAAAAATTTGACATTTTCATTGCGGTTTTTCGGAAAACCATATTCTTTAATGGTTATAGGCAAAAATGATGATCACCAATAAAATCACGGGAACGCCCACTATAATGGACAGGATGGAGATGGCGATATGTACCTGCTCTTTTGATTTGGATATACTTTTCAATAACAGATAAATAGACATTCCCAGTAAGCCACCGATGGTATTTAATATTAAATCATCGATATCACTTGCCCCACATTTAAAAATATATTGCAGCACTTCAATGGCCAAGCTTGTCCCAATGATTCCCCCTAATACTTTCCAAAAACGGAACTGTTTCATATTGTCTGCAAAGTAGACTCCCAATGGAATAAACATCAAGACATTTCCCCATACATTTATCGTAAATCCTTGTTCGGAAATCATGTCAAAGGGAACGATGTTAATGCTTCGGCGGACATCTCTTGCCAAAAATACCGTATCAACCAGCAGATACGAATAAAATACTAAAACAATCCAATAAGCCATGTTTAAAAATTTTTTCATTTAAGATTCCCCCAAAATTCTGTATTCCATCTTTTATGCTAGCGGAAAATTCTTAAGTTAAAGCGATATAAATCTTAATTTAATCTTAATTTTTTATCCCAATCTTCTAATGGTTTGTCTACAATTTCTTTCTAAGACTAACCCATGTGGTGACGGATGATGTGACAATTGGATTGAAAGCTTTTGAGCCGTTCAGTTCCGTTTATGATTTATCAACAAATAAAAAAAGCCGCCGATCTCCCTTCTCTAACCGGGATCGGCAACTTTATTGATGAATAAATAGGTTAAGTGAACCTATTCCTCCGAATTTTAGAAATATAAGATGGATGTAAACGGAATCTAGCACATTTTTATCGAGCGAAGGATGCAATGTACGGAATTTTTTTCAATACGAGGCAAACCGGGATGGCAATCATCATTCCGATCGCGTTTTGCACCAGATCCCCTGGAATTGAAGCCAGCGGAATAATCAAACTTGAAAACATGATGGCTTCCCCGATGTAATATACACCAATCATCACAGGAACGGATACAATCATCGCAAAAATGTTTTTCGGAAGGCTTTCCCCTTGGCTTCCCTTTGACCAAGCGATTTTTCCGACAATATATCCTTGAAATGCTCTGGATATAATCGTAATTGGGGCCCATACAAGCCAGCCGCCAACAAGGTCAAATAACCCCATTCCAACCGCCCCTGCAATCGCTCCTTTTTTGGGGCCAAATAAAATGGATGCAATAAATAGCATCGCCGTTCCCAGATGAACCAACCCGCCATTTGAAGCAATCGGCAATTTAATATTCAAAAATACGGTGGATATGAAAACAAGGGCAATCAACATCGCCTGGATGACCAAATCAACGGTCTTTGTCCTTGAATTTTGCATATTCTTCATCCCCTCTTATTGCAATGAAATTTATCATTACATTAGCAGAAGATTGACATCTATAAAAGTGTCAATTATTAATAATAAGACCATGTCAGTTTGATGGGTGTTTGGGAAAAGAAAACATTTCCCTTCTTCAATGCAATCATCGCCGAAGTGGAATATTTTTTCGCCTAGGGGATGAATTTTATCGCCACATTTGGAAGGATAATCGCCTAGGGGAAAAATTTCACCTTCCCGAAATGAGTGCATCTTCAAAATAAATATTTTTCTTTTATACAAATAAAAAATAGTAGCACCGTTCTGCGTGCTACTATTTTCTACTGCTTACTTATCCGCGGCTTGGGCCAACAGCTTTTCCATCCGTTTGCGATCCCGTTCCAAAATCGGTTTCAAGTAGCGGCCGGTATACGAATTCTCATGCTCGGCCACTTCTTCAGGCGTGCCTGTTGCGACCACCGTGCCGCCTTTGTCCCCGCCTTCCGGACCCAAGTCGATAATATAATCCACCGTTTTGATCACGTCCAAGTTATGCTCAATCACTAGCACTGTGTCACCATTTTCCACCAGGCGCTGCAACACCGAAAGCAGTCTTGCAATGTCGTCCGTATGAAGTCCGGTCGTCGGCTCGTCCAAGATATAGAAGGATTTTCCTGTTGAGCGGCGATGCAATTCAGAAGCCAGCTTCACCCGCTGCGCTTCCCCACCGGACAAGGTTGTGGCAGGCTGTCCCAATTTCATATAACCGAG
This sequence comes from Ureibacillus suwonensis, assembly GCF_042655065.1. NCBI lineage: Bacteria > Bacillati > Bacillota > Bacilli > Caryophanales > Caryophanaceae > Ureibacillus > Ureibacillus suwonensis. The sequence goes on along the minus strand of NZ_JBHSNQ010000013.1, from coordinate 16,975 downwards.
CCCGACATCCACCAATGTTTGAAGCTTCCGGTGGATTTTTGGAATGTTTTCAAAAAACTCCGTCGCTTCTTCAATGGTCATATCCAATACATCGGCAATGTTTTTGCCTTTGTATTTCACTTCCAACGTTTCGCGGTTGTACCGTTTTCCATGGCAGACTTCACATGGAACGTACACATCCGGCAAGAAGTGCATTTCGATTTTGATGATGCCATCGCCGGAGCAGGCTTCGCACCGTCCGCCTTTGATGTTGAAGCTGAATCGGCCTTTCTTATAGCCGCGCACTTTCGCTTCATTCGTTGAAGCAAACACTTCGCGGATGTCATCAAATACGCCTGTATATGTGGCCGGGTTGGAACGGGGCGTGCGTCCGATTGGCGACTGGTCGATGTCGATCACTTTGTCCAAATGTTCAAGGCCGGTGATTTCCTTATGTTTCCCCGGTTTTGTTCTTGCCCCATTCAATTCATGGGCCAGTTTTTTGTATAAAATCTCATTCACCAATGTGGATTTTCCGGAGCCGGATACACCGGTCACCGCCACAAACATGCCCAATGGAATGTCCACTTTGATGTTTTTCAGATTATTTTCCGCGGCGCCTTTAATCGTAATTTTACGGCCATCCGGTTTTTTCCGGTCGCGGGGCAGTGGGATGAATTTCTTGCCGCTCAAATATTGCCCTGTGATGGATTTTTCATTATTCATCACTTCTTCCGGCGTTCCGGCTGCCACTATTTCCCCGCCGCGGGAACCGGCTCCGGGACCGACATCGATCAAATAATCCGCCGCAAGCATCGTATCTTCATCATGTTCCACCACAAGCAACGTATTGCCAAGATCCCGCATTTGTTGCAACGTATGGATCAATTTGTCATTATCCCGCTGATGCAATCCGATTGATGGCTCGTCCAGCACATACAATACCCCTGTGAGCCGTGAGCCGATTTGGGTCGCCAAACGGATGCGCTGGGCTTCTCCCCCGGATAACGTTCCGGCTGTGCGGCTCAATGTCAAATATTCCAAACCGACATTCAATAAAAACTCCAGGCGGTCCTTGATTTCTTTCAAAATCAAACGGGCGATTTGCATGTCCTTATCCGATAATTGAATATCGGAAAAGTATTGATACAGTTCCGCAACGGATAAATCCGTCACTTCCGAAATATTTTTTCCGTCAATTTTGACGGCGAGGCTTTCCGGTTTTAACCGTTGCCCCTTGCAGGTTGAACATTTCTGCTCCGTCATGAATTTTTCCATCGTCTCCCGCACCCAATCGGATGTGGAATCCCGGTAGCGGCGTTCGATGTTGTGCACGACGCCTTCAAAGACAATATCTTTATTGTGGACGCTGCCATATTCGCTTTCGTAATAGAAATGGATTTTTTCCCCGTTCGAACCATATAAAATGATGTCCAATTGTTCCTTCGGCAATTGGGATACCGGCACGTCCATCGGAATGTTGTAATGGCTGCACACCGCTTTCAGCAACTGCGGGTAGTATTGGGAGCTTGTCGGTTCCCATGGCGCGATGGCATTTTCTTCAAGGGTTTTATTCCAATCGGGAATCACCAAATCGATGTCCACTTTTAATTTGGAGCCAAGTCCATCGCACTCCGGACATGCCCCGAATGGACTGTTGAAGGAGAACATGCGCGGTTCCAGTTCCCCAATGGAAAATCCGCAGATGGGGCACGCATGGTGCTCGCTGAACAACAATTCCTCATGCTCCATCACATCCACGACGACCCGTCCATCGGCAAGTTTCAGCGCCGTCTCCAACGAATCGCTCAACCGCGCTTCAACGCCTTCTTTGATGATGATGCGGTCCACCACCACTTCGATGTTGTGCTTTTTATTTTTATCCAGTTCAATGTTATCATCCAAGTCACGCAGTTCCCCATCGACGCGGACACGGACATAGCCCTGTTTTTTCAAATCTTCCAAAAGCTTCGCATGCGTTCCCTTTTTCCCGGAAACCACCGGCGCCAACAGCTGCACCTTTGTCCGCTCCGGATATTCCATAATGCGGTCCACCATTTGTTCAATCGTTTGGGATGTAATTTCAATTCCATGAGTCGGGCAGACCGGCTTCCCGATGCGGGCAAACAACAAGCGCAAGTAGTCGTAAATTTCCGTTACCGTCCCCACCGTTGAACGGGGGTTGCGGCTTGTCGTTTTCTGGTCGATGGAAATCGCCGGGGACAACCCTTCTATGGAATCCACATCCGGCTTGTCCATTTGTCCCAAAAACTGGCGGGCATAGCTGGACAAAGACTCCACATATCTACGTTGCCCTTCCGCGTAAATCGTATCAAAGGCCAAAGAAGATTTCCCGGAACCGGAAAGGCCCGTCAACACGACAAGCTTGTCCCGGGGAATCGTTACATCAATATTTTTCAAGTTATGGGAACGTGCACCTCGCACGACGATTTGCTTATTTTCCACATTCGTCACCTTTCTGTTTTCGAGTAGCGGGGGATTTCCCTTCCCCCTTGTTCTTTTTGACCGGACCATTCTGTCACATCTCTGATTTCAATTCAAAAATGGTATCCCGCAATTCCGCTGCCCGTTCGAAGTCCAGCGCCTTGGCAGCTTCTTTCATTTCTTTCTCCAATGCTTCAATTAATTTTTCCAATTCGGATTTCGTCAATTTCTTGCCTTTTGTCACTTTTGTAATATATTTTTCTTCCTCTTCCGCCGCATGGGTTGCGCGGATCAGTTCCGGAATTTCTTTTCGGATCGTTTTTGGTGTGATGCCATGTTCCTTATTATAAGCTTCCTGAATGGAACGGCGGCGTTTCGTTTCTTCAATGGCTTTTCTCATCGAATCCGTGATGGTATCGGCATACATGATGACATGGCCATTGGCGTTCCGGGCTGCGCGCCCAATCGTTTGGATCAAGGATGTTTCCGAGCGCAGGAACCCTTCTTTATCCGCATCCAGAATCGCGATCAATGATACTTCCGGAATATCCAATCCTTCCCGCAGCAAGTTGATGCCGACAAGCACATCATAAGTCCCTTTTCTCAATTCGCGAATGATTTCGATCCGCTCAAGGGTTTTGATTTCAGAGTGAAGATAGGCCACTTTGATGCCCATTTCCTTCAAATAATCCGTCAAATCTTCCGCCATTTTTTTCGTCAATGTGGTCACAAGCACCCGTTCATTTTTCTTCGTCCGCTTTTGAATTTCATCCACCAAATCATCAATTTGGCCTTCAATTGGACGGACGTCAACCGTCGGATCAAGCAGTCCCGTCGGCCGGATGATTTGTTCAATCATTTCCGGACAATGCTCTTTCTCATACGGTCCAGGCGTTGCGGATACATAAATGGCTTGATGGATATGCTGTTCAAATTCCTCAAATTTCAACGGGCGGTTGTCAAGGGCTGAAGGCAATCGGAAACCGTAATCCACCAACACTTGTTTCCGGGCCTGGTCGCCGTTATACATGCCCCGGATTTGCGGCAATGTCACGTGGCTTTCATCCACAACAATCAAGAAATCATCCGGGAAATAATCCAGCAACGTGTACGGAGTGGCTCCCGGTTCCCGCAATGTCAAGTGGCGGGAATAGTTTTCGATGCCGGAGCAGTAGCCCATTTCCCGCATCATTTCCAAGTCGTATTTTGTGCGCTGTTCCAAACGTTGCGCTTCCAGGAGTTTTCCTTCCGCTCTGAATTTTTCCAGTTGTTCTTCCAACTCTTTCTCGATGTTTTCAATGGCCTTTTTCATTTTGTCTTCTCTTGTAACGAAGTGGGAAGCCGGGTAGATGGCGACGTGATTGCGGTCCCCGATGATTTCTCCGGTCAATGCATCCACTTCCCGGATACGGTCGACTTCATCCCCGAAAAATTCGATGCGGATGCAATGTTCATCCCGGGAAGCCGGGAAGATTTCCACTACGTCCCCGCGCACCCGGAACGTACCACGCTGGAAGTTCACATCATTTCTTTCGTACTGGATGTCCACTAACCGGCGGAGCAGCTGATTCCGCTCGATTTCCATCCCTTTTCGGATGGACACCACCATCTCGCGGTACTCGTCCGGATCCCCTAAACCGTAAATGCAGGAAACGGATGCCACAATGATGACATCTCTTCTTTCAAACAACGCGCTTGTGGCGGAGTGGCGCAGTTTATCAATCTCGTCGTTGATACTGGCATCTTTTTCGATGTATGTATCCGATTGCGGCACATACGCTTCCGGTTGATAGTAGTCGTAGTAGCTGACGAAATATTCCACTGCATTGTTCGGGAAAAACTGTTTGAATTCGCTGTATAGTTGTCCGGCGAGGGTCTTGTTATGGGCAATGACCAACGTCGGTTTATTGACTTCCTGGATGACGTTCGAAATGGTGAAGGTTTTCCCCGTTCCTGTCGCACCGAGCAGCGTTTGATGCTTTTTGCCTTCCCGGATGCCTTGAACAAGCTGGGCAATCGCTTTTGGCTGATCGCCACTCGGCTGATAGGGAGCGTGCAATTCAAAAGTATCGGCCATATTTCACTCGTCCTTTCCCAATATGTCGTATGAATATTTTAGCATATCCTACTGTAAATATCATTCATTTCGCGAACGTACATTCTGAAAAACGTGTTTACAGGCACAAAAAATGCCGCCTTTTGCATGCTTGTATAAGCTTGTGCAAAAGGCGGCTTTTTTTATATGGATAGTGGTGGCTCAGTTCAGTGACTCCTGCAACTCATTCAATTCCTTCGCATATTTATGGAACGCTTCTTCATTTCTTTCATCCAACGCCTGATCGATGAAATCCCTTAATTGTTCAATCCGATGTAATCTTTGTAATCGGTTCAAGAACAAGTCTACGTAAATTTCGTTCAACAATTTTTCAGAATCGTTTACTGCTGGATTTGACCCTGCTGCACTAGAGAAGTTTGCGTAAAAATTATTTTTATCCATCGATATCACCCCGATTCCTTTTTTCTATTATAAAAAATCGGGTGTGAATTTTCAATATTTTTAGAAAAATAAAACTCTTGCAGTATAATTTTAGTCATTTCTACTTTCTTTTTCCTTTTTATTATGTGTAAAAAAGCATATATGTGCATGAATTCACTTTTTGATTTTCCGCATCATTATGCGAAATGGAATGCCGAAATTTTGATTTTGGTCGCAAAAACGGGTTGAAATATCGTTTTTCAGTTTATTCTGTATTTTCAAAAATTTGTATTGATTTTCTAGCACTTTCCTATTATTATGATATTAGAACTACCAAATTACCATATTTTTAGAAAGGGTGAAAAAAATGGCTGATTTGAAAGATTTCGATTGGTATTACATTACTCCTAATACGTATGTCGTAGAACCTGTCGAGTATAACGGCAAATCTTGTTCACGGGTCTATGACAAATTCGAAATTTTTTACATCGATAAGAAACCGCTGAAACTCCTCAATGACACTTTCAGAAAGCTGGGCACCACTTACAAAGCGTCTATGGACTTTTCAAAAAGGTTTTTGGGGAAGGGGAAACATAAAGTTCCAATCGTTTTGTCTTATGATCAACCATACGTCTTTTTACCGGTCCTATCACCCTCTTCTTCAAAAAATATTTGGATTGCGCAACATGCGATTATTAACATCCGAAAAGGCAAAGATGGCACCATCATCACTTTAAAAAATGAAGTGGAAATCGAATTGCCCATCCACTACACTTCTTTCTGCGCACAATACGCATGTGCCACAATGCTTCTAAAATATGCGTTAAAACAGAGAAAGCTTTTTCAAAGGGAACTGGATTTTCTGGATGACCCGGATGATGACAAATAATCATTCAACAATTCCTCAACACGATTTCGCAACCGGATATTGGAATACCTTCTGACTTCGGAAACCTGCTTGTAATAAAACAGGTATTCTGTGAACAGGTCGTCCCTTTTCCCTTGAACGACCTTTAAAGAATTCTTTTTCAAATAGGATTTGGTGTTTTGCAAATCTTTCTCGGCCAACTTTTTGGCTTCTTCAATCAAGTGTACATACGGCCGCTTTAATTTAAACGGACCTTTCTCTATAAGTTCATAATCTTTTTCCAACACGATGAGCAACATCGGCAAATAAATGGCTGATTCCAAATACGGCACAGCTTCAATCGGGATGTGCGCCATACAAATTCCTCCCTGATAAAAATCTTTGGATAGGAACAAATGTTCTATTTCTATTATAGAACATATTCCATGAAAAATGCAATTGTGGATTTGTTGGGGAGAAGCAAATTTGATCAAAATACATAACTTTCTGAAGAGGGTGTGATTCGGAGCTCACCCAATCTTCCCCCTGTAAAAAGGGTGGGCTCCGTGTTCATATGAAATGGCTGCCTGAAAGTGGATTGATATCGACTTTTTGGCAGCTTTTTTCTTTTTTAAATGGAGGGTGCGGTTTTGAACTATGGGAGGCCACTTTGTGGGGATAAAATCCATTATTGGTGTGGATGCTGCCTAAATGGGGTTAGATGATGGTTTATTTAGTGAGGATGAAGGGGGATTGGGGGATGAAGGGCATTTATGGGGGAGCGTTTCGTGCAGATTCACTCTCAACTCCTGCCAATGCATATTTCACTTGCGCGGATAGCACCTCTGCTTGCTCGGATAACTCCTCGACTTGCCTGGATAACTCCCCTACTTGCCCGGATAACTCCTCTGCTTGCTCGGATAGCACCTCTGCTTGCTCGGATAGCACCTCAAATCCCATCACCACTTGCACAAATAACATCTTTCAATGTGCTTCGCCAAAATTGGCTCCTATTCAAACAAAAAAACGTGCAGAACCATCCATTGATTCTGCACGCTTTCAACCATCCATTATTTTTTCGATGCGATTTGGGAGCGCAAATATGCGTTAATAAACATGTCAATCTCGCCATCCATCACCGCTTGGACGTTTCCGGTCTCCACATTCGTGCGGTGGTCTTTTACCATGGAATATGGATGGAACACATATGAACGGATTTGGGAGCCCCATCCGATTTCCTTTTGCTCCCCGCGGAGTGCGGCCAATTCTTGCTCCTGCTTTTCAATTTCCAATTGATACAATTTCGCTTTCAACATGTTCATCGCTTTTTCGCGGTTTTTGATTTGGGAACGTTCCGCCTGGCAAGACACCACAATGCCTGTCGGGATGTGGGTGATGCGGACAGCGGAATCCGTCGTGTTGACGTGCTGGCCGCCTGCACCAGTGGAACGGTACGTATCGATTTTCAAATCTTCCGGACGGATTTCGATTTCAATTTCATTATTGAACTCAGGCATCACTTCGCAAGAAACGAAAGAAGTATGACGGCGGCCGTTTGCATCGAAAGGCGAAATGCGCACGAGGCGATGCACCCCTTTTTCCGCCTTCAAGTAACCGTATGCGTTATGGCCTTTAATGAGCAATGTCACCGATTTGATTCCGGCCTCATCCCCAGGAAGATAATCCAGCGTCTCCACTTTGAAGCCATGTTTTTCCGCCCAACGCGTATACATGCGGAGAAGCATGGAAGCCCAGTCCTGGGATTCCGTACCGCCTGCTCCCGGGTGAAGCTCCAGGATGGCATTGTTTTTATCATATGGTTCGCTTAATAAAAGCTGCAACTCAAAGTTTTCCAATCTTTCCTCGAACTCTTTCAACTCCTGGACGAGCTCTGCCTGCAAATCTTCATCCGGCTCTTCTTTCAACAGTTCAAGGGTCATTTCCAAATTTTCTTGAGTGGAAGATAAATCATTCAGTTCATTCACGATGGATTTTAAACTATTGACTTCATTAATGATGCTTTGGGCTTTGTTTTGATCATCCCAGAAATCCGGCATCATCATGATTTCTTCCAACTCTTGAATGCGGGCTTCTTTGTTTTCTAAGTCAAAGAGACCCCCTGAAATCCGCCAATTTTTCGGCTGTATTTTCCAACGTGTTTCTCACATCTGATAATTCCATAAAAGTTCCTCCATTTATCCATTTGATTTTGAATAGGAACAATAGCGGCATCCCGCCGCCATGCACATCCTCACGAAACAAAACCGCGCCATCGGAAAGATGACAACGGTTTTGGATAAATACCATTGTACGTAAAACCTGAATTTCACAAACCCATCTTATGCAAAATCACATTAGGATATTGCGCCATGGCAGTTTTTATATTTTTTGCCGCTGCCGCATGGACATGGGTCATTTCTTCCGATTTCCTGTTTTTTGCGGATTGGTTGGCGTTTCGGCTTTTCGCCGTCTTCTTTCGGATTCACCGCTTGTCCTTTTGCCACTTCTTCACGTTCCAAGTTGCTGCGGATTTGTGCTTTCATCGCATATCTTGTCACGTCTTCGCGGATGGCGGCAACCATATCTTCAAACATCGCGAAACCTTCTTGCTCATACTCACGCAACGGATCTGTTTGTCCATAAGCGCGGAGGTGGATACCTTGACGCAATTGGTCCATTGCGTCGATATGGTCGATCCATTTCGTATCGATGGAACGGAGCAAGATGACTTTCTCGAACTCGCGCATGCGCTCAGGCGTCAATTCTTGTTCTTTTTCGTTATAGCGTTCAATCACTTTATCGTAAATAAACTCGATCATTTCTTCAGGGGATTTATCTTGAAGATCGTTCACCGTAATCTCGCCTTCATCGAGGAGATTGGCTTTGATATAATCTTCCATCGCCTTGAAGTTCCAGTCATCTTTATTGCCTGCCGTATGCGTATGCACCATGTTTTCGATGGATTCGCGGATCATGTTTTCCACCAGTTCGCGCATGTTTTCGGATTCCAACACCGCGTTCCGCTCTTTGTAAATCACTTCCCGTTGTTGGCGCAACACTTCATCGTATTGCAACAAACGTTTACGGGCATCAAAGTTGTTGCCTTCCACGCGTTTTTGGGCGGATTCCACCGCTTTGGACACCATTCTTGACTGGATCGGCTGGGAATCGTCCATCCCCAATTTCGTCATCATGGCTTTCATGCTGTCGGAACCGAAGCGGCGCATCAAATCATCTTCAAGGGACAAATAGAATTGGGATACCCCAGGATCCCCCTGACGTCCGGAACGACCGCGCAACTGGTTGTCAATACGTCTGGATTCGTGGCGTTCTGTCCCGATGACCGCAAGTCCGCCAAGCTCTTTGACCCCTTCGCCGAGCTTGATGTCCGTACCACGGCCGGCCATGTTGGTCGCGATGGTCACGGCGCCTTTTTGTCCGGCTTGGGCGATGATTTCCGCTTCCCGTTCATGGTTTTTCGCATTCAATACGTTATGCGGAATTTTATGTTTTTTCAACATCTCCGAAATGATTTCAGAAGTTTCAATGGCCACCGTACCCACAAGCACCGGTTGCCCTTTGGCATGGCGTTCCGCAATGTCTCTGACCACCGCTTCAAATTTCCCTTTCATTGTGGCATAAATGAGATCCGGTTTGTCGATACGGGCAACCGGTTTGTTTGTCGGAATCACCACAACGTTCATATTGTAGATATTGCGGAATTCCTCTTCTTCCGTTTTCGCTGTACCGGTCATACCGGCCAATTTTTTGTACATACGGAAGTAGTTTTGGAAGGTAATCGTTGCCATTGTCATGGATTCGTTTTGGATTTCCACGCCTTCCTTCGCTTCAATCGCCTGATGAAGCCCGTCGGAATAACGGCGTCCTTTCATCAAACGGCCAGTGAAGCTGTCGACGATGATGACTTCCCCGTCTTGCACCACATAGTCCACATCCCGGTGCATCGCCACATGGGCTTTCAAGGATTGGTTGATGGCATGGAGCAAGCGGACATGGGACAAATCGTACAAGTTGTCGATACCGAACGCTTTTTCCGCTTTCGTAATACCGCTTTCCGTAAGTGTAACGGTTTTTGTCGTTTCATCATACGTGTAATCTTCATCTTTTTTGAGCATGCGGACGAAAGCATTCGCCTGAACATAAAGTTTGGCGGAACGCCCTGCATGTCCGGAAATGATCAACGGTGTTCTCGCTTCATCGATCAAGATGGAGTCCACCTCGTCGACAATGGCGAAGTTTAATGGCCGTTGCACTTTATCCTCTTTATAAAGCACCATGTTGTCGCGCAAATAGTCGAAACCAAGTTCATTATTGGTGCTGTATGTAATGTCCGCTGCATAAGCCGCGCGTTTTTCTTCTTTCGTCAAGCTGTTCAAGTTGAGCCCAACCGTCAAACCTAAAAATTCATACAGTTTGCCCATTTCTGTGGCGTCACGTTTTGCTAGGTATTCATTGACTGTCACCACATGGACACCTTCGCCTGGAAGGGCATTCAAATAAACAGCCATTGTGGAAGTCAATGTTTTCCCTTCCCCGGTTTTCATTTCAGCGATGTTTCCGTCATGCAACACCGCGGCCCCCATCACTTGCACGCGATAAGGGTACAAGCCGAGCACTCTTCGCGCGGCTTCACGGCAAACAGCGAAAGCTTCAGGCAACAAGTCGTCCAAACTTTCACCGTTTTGATAACGCGCTTTGAATTCCTCTGTTTTATTGCGAAGTTCTTCATCAGAAAGCTTTTCCATTTGTGGAGCCAATGCATCCACTTCATCCGCGATTTTATTCAACCGTTTCAATTCTTTTTTGTTAACATCGAATAATTTATTTAAAATATTTGCCATCGAAAATCTTCACTTCCCATTCAGTCTTAACTTTCATTTTATCATTCGTGGAATATTGGTGCAAATAAGCGCCATTGTTTTAAAGAAGTTGTCAGATTTAATCGGGAGAAAGATGACAGTATGAACCACAATTATTATTGCTCAAAAGACAATAAATTGGAAGGGAGAAAATGAATGGAAATGGATTGGGGGAATGGGGATTCTCACAAATAAGAAAAGCAGTTTATGCCGGGACACCAACACACACTGCCTTTCACCAATTAAACTTCCGTTATTCGCACTTCCTCTTCCCCATACAGCTTATAAGCGCGATGATCAATCATTCCAGGGGCATATTCGAAAGGAATGAAGCGTTTGATGCCCGCTGTGACAAACTTTTTGGCATTCGCCACCGCTTCTTCAATCGGTTTTCCTTTCGCCAGTTCCGCCGTGATGGCTGCCGAATAGGAACAACCTGCGCCATTAGTATGGATGGTATCAATTCGAGGGGCTTCCAATCGGATCATTTTATTCCCATCGTACAAAATGTCCACTGCCGGCCCTTCAAGACGGCCGCCTTTCACAAGCACATATTTTGGACCGAGCTGCAGAAGGTCTCTTGCCGCGTCCTGCAAATCCCCGATGGAGTTGATTTCCTGGCCGCCGAGCAAATAAGTGGCTTCCGGCATATTCGGCGTAATGATGGTCGCCTGTGGAATCAGCTTCGTTTTGAGCGTTTCCATCGCATCAAAATCAAGGAGTGGCGAGCCGAATTTCCCGAACATCACCGGATCGACGACGATGTTTTCGATTGAAGCGGTTTCCAGCCAATTTGCCACCAATTCAATGATTTCCTTTGAAAAGAGCATGCCGGTTTTCAATGCATCGATGTCCTCTTGTTCATTGATGATGAGAAGTTGCGCTTCGATGGCATCTAAAGGCTGGATGAACAAGCCTTGTTCTTTGCTTGGATGTTTGGCGTTGATGGCGGTGATGGCCGTAAACCCGTACACCCCAAGTTCCTGGAAGGTTTTCAAATCCGCCTGGATGCCGGCACCACTGCGGGCCGCTGCTCCTGCCACTGTACATGCTTTAGGTAATGTCATGACTTTTGCTCCTTTTGTCAAACCCTAGTAGAATTTTAAATTTATTTTAATTCTTTTATGGCATGGATGAAAATATTCAAAACCGGCAATTTGTATAAGGTCAGATGGAGGAAGCAGGAAAAGGCCAAATGCCTGCATCTCCAAAAGGGCACCAATCATGGAATTTCCACATATACTAATGGGCACCCATCAAAGCCACTACGCTACGGAAGAAGGTTGTCCATTGTCAGAAAGGAAAAATCCATCCGTTTCCTATATACTTCTTGCCTTGTTAATCATCATTTGGGGTGTGAGCTGGCCCATCTATAAACATGGGGTTCAATTTATGCCTCCGCTCCTCTTCGCCGGCATCCGTTCCTTTATCGCGGGAATCCTCCTGTTCATATTCGCGTGGAAATCGCGGCATTTGATCCGGTTCAAAGAACATTGGAAGTTTTACGTCATCTCGGCAATTTTAAATAATATCCTTTACCTTGGCCTGCAAACGGTCGGGATGGTGTATTTGCCGGGGGGACTGTTTTCCGTGCTTGTCTACATCCAGCCGGTGCTGCTCGGCATTTTGTCCTGGTGGCTTTTGAATGAACAGATGACCATCGCCAAAATGGCAGGCCTGGTGCTCGGCTTTACCGGGATTGTGCTGGTGAGCATGGATGGCTTGATGATCCATCTCTCGGCCATCGGGGTGATTCTCGCCCTTGCCACGGCACTTGCTTGGGCCAGCGGGGTCATTTTTGTCAAGAAATTAAAAACCCGCATCGATTTCTATTGGATGGTCGTGATGCAATTGATCCTTGGCGGCGGAACGCTTCTCCTTTCCGGGTACTTCTTTGAAGGCGTCCATGCAATCGTTTGGAACGTGGATTTGATCAGCACCATCGTTTGGGGCGGAACGGCAGGAATGGCTGCGGGGCAAGTGATTTATTTTAAACTGATGAATGAAGGGGAAGCAAGCAAAGTCGGCGCCTATACGTTTTTAGTGCCGATCATCTCCGTCTTCGTCAGTGCCATCTTTTTGGATGAAGCCATCACGAAAAATTTGTTTATCGGGATGATGTTGGTCGGTTCAAGCATTTATTTGGTGAATCGCAACATCGGAACGGGGGCAGCTACTGGTCATCACTTGAAGAATAACAGATAAGGGGACTTCTCCATTTCAAGCCGGGGATAAGGAAAAGTGTTTCATGGGGGAGCAGACATAATATTTAGGGGCTGTACGAATTTTGGGGGCTAACCCAAAAACTTTAGGGGATGCTATACGATTTTGGGCGGCTAACCCAAAAACTTTAGGGGCGGCTGTACGTGCTGCGGCGCTTGTGCAGCAGTGTGGCACAACCTTCAGGGGAGCGCTGTACGATTTTGCGGTGGCTTGTGTGGAAGTATGAAGCGCAACCTTCAGGGGCGGCTGTACGTGCTGCGGCGGCTTGTGTGGAAGTATGAAGCGCAACCTTCAGGAGCCTCCGTAATGACTGCGGCAGCTTATGTGAAAGCATGTCACACCCCTTCTCTGAACCCCCCGATGCATTATCGTTAATGTGAAAAAGCTCCCTGCTGACATGCAGCAGAGAGCTTGGATTCGGTTTGGGAAAAGAATTAAGTTGTTTCGATTAAGCCGTATTTTCCGTCCTTGCGTCTGTAAACGATGTTAGTGCTGTTTGTTTCCGCATCAGTGTAAATATAGAAGTCATGGCCGAGCAGGTTCATTTGAAGGATGGCTTCGTCTTCGTCCATTGGTTTCAAATCAAATTGTTTTGTACGAACGATTTCAAATTCTTCTTCTTTTCCGTTTTCATGATTGTTTGGAACAGAAGTGCCGGCGAAGTAAACGCCTACACCTTCACGGTCACGGAGCTTGCGGTTGACTTTTGTTTTATGTTTTCGGATTTGACGTTCAAGTTTATCTACAATCAAGTCAATTCCTGCATACATATCTTCATGACGTTCTTCGGCACGGAGCGTTAAGTTTTTCAACGGAATTGTTACTTCCACTTTCGCTTTCTTGTCATTGTATACTTTCAAGTTTACATTGGCAGTTGCGTTAACTCCTTCATTGAAATATTTTTCAATTTTCTGAACTTTGTTGATAACGTATTCACGTATTGCTGGAGTTACTTCAATGTTTTCACCACGAATGTTAAAGTTTAGCATGTAAACTCCTCCTTTACTTACCCTATGTAAATTATATTCTACATAAGTTTGCAAATTCCTTCTATAATTTATGTGATGTTTTTAGGAATTCGACAAATTTTCAAAATCCAAAAAAGGAATGAATAAATCAAGGAAAATTGGACAAAGATGCCCTTCCATGACCGATTTCAACCGCCATTGATCTGTCATCCGCAACCGGAATACAACTGCCGAAATCCTTCAGTGCTTATAACGTTTATACCCTAAGTACATACGGACAAACACCCTTTGCTAAAAATTACTGTATATTAATAAAAAGATTGGATCCATACCTGGAGCATTGTCGAAACATCTTTCCTTTTTCCGCTAATTTACATACAGGAAATGCGAAGGTGCGCATCAGGGAACTTTCCATTTTTCCTGATTTTAAAAAACGCCTTGCAGCCAAACAGAAGGATGCAAAGCGTTTTTATGGGGAAATAGGAAACACGCAGGATATTTCAAAGCGATCTACACTTGTTGCACATTTTGAAATTGCTGTTGGCGGTTCAGCTTGATGACCTCTTTCCAAGTATCGCGGAACTCTGTTGCCAGCCCAATCACTTCATCCACCATTTCGGTGTCGTTTTTTATATTCGCTTCAACCAGGCGGCGGTTCATGTATTCATATAATGGATAAATTTGTTTGGATATTTCATATTCCATGTTGAGCGTAACCATTAATTCCGTAATGATATTTTGGGCTTTTTGAAGATTCGTATTTTTCTCTTCAATGTTTTTTTCTTCCATTGCCTTTTTCGCCAAATTTAAAAATTTAATGCAGCCGTTGTAAAGCATTAATGTCAATTCCCCAGGAGATGCAGTGTTCACACTGTTTTGTTTGTACGCCTTGTAAGCGTTAAGTTGAAACGACATATACGACTCCCCTTTTAAACACACATATAAAGAACTACGATTATTTTACTATCATTTTATCATATTTTTGGTATTTTGTAGATATTTAATCTTAATACTGTAATTGGATGAACCGTAATGTATGGTCGTTCCAGCCCCTCTGTTCCGGACATTTTACATAAAGAAAAAAGAGATACTAATGAATCTAGTACCTCCTAAAATATCCGAACCTGACTAACCAAGAAGATTTAAAACCCCGGAAGATTGTTGATTGGATTGGGCCAACATGGCTTGCACCGCCTGAGATAAAATGCTGTATTTCACTTGTTTCAACATTTCGCTTGCTATATCTGCATCCCTTATACGGGATTCGGATGCGGTCATATTTTCATTATAGTTCACTACATTATTCGCGATATGGTCCAGGGAATTTTGATACACCCCAAATTTTGCCCGCTCATCCGAGATGATTTGAATGGCAATATCTATTTTTCCAATTGCTTGACTCGCATGATCCCTAGACTTTACATCAACGGAATCAACTCTTAAACTCGCCGTTGTGGCATCCGTCAAATCGACAATAAATTCATTTCCCGAATTTGGGCCGACTTGTAAAATTAAACCTAATACAGAATTTTGTTTAGTCGCTTCAGAACCCGAGTCGCTGCCACTGTCTGCATCATCAGAAGGAGAGCCGGGAGAATCAAGATCATAGGGTCCTGAGATATAAATCCCTGAATTATTGGTAACGGCATCTCCGACCGCAATGAAATGATCCCCCATAGAGACAACGTCATATAATCCGTTATTCCAGTAATTTGAAGGCACACGGATCCAGGTTTCGCCATCCAAAGAAATTGCGTGGCCCAACGTTTCTGAACCAACTATCACAAAATGCCCACCTGTCCATCGAACTTTATTTAACGGAGAATTGGTGATTGAAGGGCCTATAAATTCAGTATCATCCGACCAATTAATCCCATCCGTGGAATAATAGATCTTGCCAAGTGTCCCATAACCAGTAACGGCGACATATTTTCCATTGCCATACGCGACACTTGAAAACGTTCCAGATATAGGCTTGCGGAATTCCCAAATCACCCCGTCACTTGAGACGCCGGTCAATGATGTGCCGGAAACAAAGAATTCATCGGTTTCTTCATTCCATATGACATCCACTATTCTTCGATTCGTCCCATCATTGGGGACCGCCATTTCATCCCATGTTTTCAAATCGGTTGAAGAATACATGGTCATATAAATTTTCAAGTTGTTCCCGTATGCGCCCGTCTGTTTCCAGCCAACCGCGACATAGGCACTTCCATTCGAAGCAATGCTCGAAATTTCTATACCTGTATACGGACTTTCGAGCACAATATCCGGAATGGTTTGTTTCCATTCGTAAGCATCTCAGAGACAAAAACGCCTCCTTGATTACTCACCGCAACAAATTGCCGGTTATCTTCATCCCACACGACATCCTTGAAGTAGTTCGACCCAAGAGTGATTTCATCGCCATCCATGTTTTTCAGGACAGCCCCTTTCGACCAATTGGTGCCGTCATATCGGATGACCCCATCTTGTCCAACAATGACTAATAGGTCCCCATTATACTCGACACCATAGTGATCCCAAAGTATATTAATACCGAGTTCCTCTTGCCGTATGTGATAAAACCGCATCGGCACCAGATTGGCAGGCAAATCCTCCTCATCAATGGGAGGAATCAGCGGTTCATCATCAATGGATTGGAAATATTGATCGTAATAAGAAGGGTCCTTCTTCACGTTCAACAAGTGGATTCCATTAAAATTTGTATTTTTGGCAATATTGTCTATACTTTGTTTCAATTGATCGATTTCATTTTGCACTAATTGGCGGTCTTCCTTTGTCAAAGTATCATTTGCGGCTTGCACGCTTAATTCCCTCATCCGATGCAACAGGGAATGGATTTCATGTAAACCGCCNAAATGCATACATACACTTGCCAAATTCCATGGTTAACGTTGAGAGATTGAGTCTTTGTATCGGTGACTTTCACCATTGAAGATGATTAAATGAGAATGATGAATCAGCCGATCAATGACGGCCTCTGTTAAAATGGGATCGCCAAAGACATTATTCCATTGGCTAAAAGGTAAATTGGTTGTCACAATGATGCTTTTGGTTTCATAACACATGGAAATAACTTGAAATAATAACTCTGCCCCCTGTTTATGCAATGGAATATAGCCCAATTCATCAAGAATCAAGAGATCCAACT
>NZ_JBHSNQ010000012.1:0-6597 GCF_042655065.1 Ureibacillus suwonensis | reverse complement strand
TGCCGCTCGCTTCCTTCAGATTCCGCGTCACCACGGACACCCTTGCGTTAAGCTAACTGTTACTTCTGCCTTCACAGTTCGGGACTTACACCCTATAGATTACACCCATGCCAGGCGCACTAAAAAAGCTGACAACTACACGTCGTCAGCTTTCGTCATTAGCTGATTTATTTTAATTTAGATTTAACAACATTGATTTAAACCTAATAAGACGAATTGAACGCCTTCTTCCGTTTCTTCCGCATCGAGTGTAACTCCTTCGATGATAGAAGCTACTTGCTCGTCCATCGCTACCCGAATACCATTAATAATCTCCAACCGATCTGTGGTTTGAGGATTATCTAATGATAAACCAAGTTGCGGACCGCAACATCCTGCGCCTTCAAATGTAAAACGTAGTGTATCAAATCCATTTTCTTCCATCACTTTTGTAATAAATGTTTTTGCTTTCTCTGTAATAACCATGGCTTTCTCCCTCTCTTATAATGATTTACTCCAGTCGTGTGTTGCACTACCTTCTAAGAAACGTTCACAGTCAAGCGCAGCCATGCAACCTGTCCCTGCTGCGGTAATCGCTTGGCGATACTTATGATCTTGTACGTCTCCACATGCAAACACGCCTGGGATATTCGTTTCTGTGGTACCCGGCTTCACTACGATGTAGCCCATTTCATCTGTTTCTACTTGTCCGTTTAAGAATTCGGTATTTGGGCGGTGACCGATAGCTACAAAGATGCCGTCCGCTTCTAATACTTCTTCTTGTCCTGTTTCATTATCACGCACTTTCAGACCTGTTACCTTATTCCCATCTGATATTACTTCTACTGGTGTTTTATTTAAACTCCACGTAATTTTTTCATTGTCTTTTGCTCGATCTTGCATAATTTTTGACGCACGCAGCTCATTTCTGCGATGAACAATGCGAACTTCTGTCGCAAACTTCGTAAGGAAATTTGCTTCTTCCATGGCAGAATCGCCACCGCCTACCACGATAACCTTTTTGCCGCGATAGAAGAAACCATCACATGTCGCGCATGTACTAACCCCGCTCCCCATGTTTTCTTTCTCGCCCGGAATACCAAGAAGTTTGGCAGACGCTCCAGTGGCAATGATGATTGCCTCTGTCTCTACTTCTCCCATACCCGTGACGGTTACTTTAAATGGGCGTTGAGACAAATCTACTCTTTCCACCCAACCGTTCTTAAATTCCGCACCAAAGCGTTCTGCTTGCTTGCGCATGTTATCCATTAATTCTTGTCCCAAAATCCCTTCTGGAAAGCCCGGAAAGTTTTCTACTTCAGTTGTCATTGTTAACTGCCCACCCGGTTGTAAACCCTCAATGACTAACGGATTCATATTAGCACGTGCCAAATAAATAGCTGCCGTTAATCCCGCTGGACCTGTTCCTAAAATCATTACTTTACGCATTCGAATCTCCTCCTGTTGTATCCCAACTTAGATCGTTAATTCTTTAAGTTTTTGATATCCTACTGTATCTTCCGACTGCCAAGGAATAATCACACAATGGTTTTGTGACTTCCGTTGTACTTCTTCAATCCACTGAACTTCAGACTGTGCCCGTCCACGCAGAATAGGATCCACTGTATGTGTGGCATAAAAGCTTTGATTGATGACCCACCACTTCGGTTGGATTCCTGCACGCTTTAAGTCATCTTGTAGACGGCTTGCTTCATGAACCGGTGTAGCTTCTGCCAATGTTACAATGACAACACTTGTTTCTTCCGGATTGCGAAGACGTGGTAACAAGTTTTGCACGGATTGCGGTACTTCTCCAGAAGAACGCGCAATTTCTTTATGATAGGCTTGCGCTGCATCCAATAATAGTAACGTATGTCCTGTTGGAGCTGTGTCAATGACAACCACTTCTTCATTCGCTTTTTCTACGATATCTGCAAAGGCACGGAATACCGCGATTTCCTCTGTACAAGGGGAACGTAAGTCCTCTTCTAAATAAGCCAATCCTTCCTCATCTACTGTATCTTTTGCTTGGTTGAGGACTTCGTTACGATACTTCTCTACTTCAACTTTTGGATCAATACGGCTAACAGAGATATTTTCATGTTCTCCACACATCACATAATCAATATGAGCAGCCGGATCTGTTGTGGTTAAATGAACACGGTGTCCTTTTTCAGCCAATCCAACCGCAATCGCAGAAGCGACCGTTGTTTTTCCTACGCCGCCTTTACCCATCGTGAAAATGACGCGCTTTCTTGACTCTGATAAGTCATCAATTAACGCTTTTAAAGCCGGGACGTGCAATGACTTTATTTCATCTGCCGATACAACGCTTGTCTGTTCAAAGGTGAATAACTTACGGATGTTTTCTACTCCGGCGATATTAAATGGCACTAACGGAATTTCAAATGTTTGCAATCCTTTTAACTCATTTGGCATCTGTTCCAATGCACGAACTTGTCGAGTAAAGAAAGCAGAAGAAACCTTATCATTTTTCACGAAATCCTTCATCACACCATTAATAAGAAGATACTGATTTTTCAATCCAATCTCTCGTAACTCTTTGGATGCTCGTTCCGCTTCTTGCAGCGGGGAACAGTCGGGACGAGTCACAAGAAGCAGGGTTGTTTTTTCTGGGTTCGTTAGTACCTTTACGCTTTGTTCATACATCTCCTTTTTCGCACTTAGTCCCGCTAATGGACCTAAACAAGAGGCGCCATGTGTACTTTCTTCTAGAAATCCACTCCATGCAGCGGGCAACTGTAACAATCGCAACGTATGTCCTGTTGGAGCCGTATCAAAAATAATATGATCAAATTGTGCAGTAAGTTCCTTGTTCGTCAATAATGTAGAAAACTCATTGAAGGCGGCAATTTCAACGGTACATGCACCTGATAGTTGCTCCTCCATGGAGGCGATAACGGTTTCTGGCAACTTTCCTCTATATGGTCCAATTACTTTTTCTTTATATTCATTTGCCGCTATTTCCGGATCAAGATTGGCAGCAAATAAATTTGGAACATTCGGAATGGCGGTAGGCTTATTTTGCAGCTCTACTTCAAACACATCTTGTAAATTAGACGCAGGATCTGTGCTTACAAGCAATACTTGTTTTCCCCTATCTGCTAACGCAATAGCCGTTGCACACGCCGTTGATGTTTTCCCTACTCCACCTTTTCCCGTAAAGAATAAAAAGGGAGTGAAATCCATGGATCGAGGGTTAAACAAAGTGGTCATGTCGATTCACTTCTTCCGTTATTTTTTCACATTGAGACTTAAGCGAACTTTTGGTTTTTGGCTTAATTCTTCTTCTGTCATACCCGTTAATTCTGCTAACTCAGCATTGGTTGGATATCCTTTTTCTTTTATAACTTCACCATCCACTAAAACGACCGGTAATACATCTGGTCCTTTTTCTGTCAGTAGTTTACGGATGATTTCATTTGCTACAAAAGCATCTGGTTCGCTTCCAAGGTTATAACGTACAATATCAATTCCTTTATTCTTCAAATTGTTAACTGCTACGGAGATACGGATTAATTCCGGGTCTATACTTGGACCACAAATCCCTGTTGGACAGCACATTGCTGGATCAAAGATTTCAATTTTTCTCATGTGATTTCCCCTCCTGTAAAATCAGCCGAGAAGATTCTTCTTCTCGGCTGTCACTCAGTCTTATTCGCCTGTTTCAGCAAATTTTTTGATGCGCGCGCCGATTTCATCGCGAACACGACGGAATACAGCTAATTTTTCCTCTTCCGTTCCTTCCGCCTTTGCCGGATCATCAAATCCCCAATGGACACGTTTCACATTTGGCGGGGTTACTGGACAATGGTCCGCTGCATGACCGCATAATGTTACTACCAAATCCGCTTTATTTAAAATTTCCGGATCAATGATATCCGATGTCTGGTTCGAAATATCAATTCCTACTTCTTTCATGACTTTTACCGCGTTTGGATTTAGTCCATGCGCTTCAATACCGGCGCTGTACACTTCCCACTCGTCGCCAAGATATTTTTTTGCCCATCCTTCTGCCATTTGGCTGCGGCAAGAGTTACCTGTGCATAAGAAGTAAATGATCTTTTTGTTTTTCATGTTTCATTCCACCTCTGTTGTTAGTATGATACTGATTCTGTTTTGAAGTATTTTCGTTGAAACCATAGTGCCACGTTGACTAACCCAATCATGACAGGCACTTCCACCAGTGGTCCAATAACAGCTGCAAACGCTGCACCAGAATCGATTCCAAACACGCCAACAGCTACGGCAATCGCTAACTCAAAGTTATTACTGCCGGCTGTAAAGGCAAGTGTGGTGGTGACAGGGTAGTTCGCTCCAAATTTCTTCCCTATGAAGAAGGAAACGAAGAACATCAACACAAAGTAAATGAACAATGGAATAGCAACTCTCACTACATCCAACGGCAAACTTACGATAACGTCTCCTTTTAGAGAGAACATGACGATAATCGTAAACAATAAAGAAATCAATGTAATCGGGCTGATTTTTGGAATGAATACTTTTTCATACCATTGTCTGCCTTTTGCTTTTACCAACAAAAAGCGCGTCAACATTCCGCCAAGAAACGGAATTCCTAAGTAAATGAACACCGACTTAGCGACTTCCATCATTGTAATATCAACGACAGCACCTTCTAGTCCTAACCATTTTGGAATGATCGTCACAAACACATACGCATAAACAGAGTAAAATAGCATTTGGAATACAGAGTTAAACGCCACCAGTCCAGCTGCGTACTCCCTGTCTCCTTTCGCTAAATCATTCCAGACAATCACCATCGCAATACAACGTGCCAGACCGATTAGGATGAGTCCGACCATGTATTCGGGTTTATCCGGCAAGAATACGATCGCCAATACAAACATCAATATTGGTCCAATAATCCAATTCTGCACAAGGGACAAAACCAATACTTTTATGTCTTTAAAGACGTGTCCCATCTTCTCGTAGCGAACTTTTGCCAACGGAGGATACATCATTAAAATTAAGCCAATGGCAAGTGGAATCGATGTGGTTCCTACCTGCAAACTGTTCATTCCGTCTACAAAACCCGGAAAGACGAATCCTAAGCCAATTCCTGCTGCCATAGCAAGGAAAATCCAAAGCGTGAGGTATCGATCCAAGAACGATAGACGTTTTTTCCCCGTATTATTCATTTTTTCCCTCCTCATTTAATTAGTAGGTTAACAACCGCAACGGAGCGTAGGGTTGGTCTCCTCAATCTTACGAATATTCTCTGTTTGATCTGGAACGTGTTGCAGAATATCTTGGATGAGATCATATAACTCATTTTGTGAATTGAGGGAATAATAAATCCACTGTCCCCTCTTATCTTCTTTTACTAATCCTGCATCTTTTAACTTGCGAAGATGCTGACTAATAGCCGGCTGACTCATGTCAAACACCTCAAGAAGCTCGCATACACAACACTCCCGTTGTTTTAAAATTGCCATGATCGTTAAACGTGTTTTATCACCAAGCAACTTTAAAACGTTTGATGCTTTTTCTATTTCCACTACTGTTTTTTGCATGGAAACACCTCCTATTCTTTTATGATTATATAGTTATTTACTTATATATATGAGCGAAAATGAAATATGATACTCCTAAATCCCTTTATTTGCAATTTTGTTCCTCTCACACTAAATAATGATGTCACATCTTTCATATCCACGAAATGGATATTGTAGTATAACCATACTTACTCTTCCCTTTAATAATTATATAACTACATACTTATATAAAACAAGAGAAAAAAACGACTTTAACATAATCTTTACAATTCAAACGAAAATGTGAAATTCGGAAGTAAACTTGCCTTATCTCGTCTCCATTTGTTGTTATTCTTCAGAACGAGAGATTCTCCTCCTCGTCATAAATTTCTTTTATTTGTTTCGGTTCGTTTGTTAACTCCATTTCAAATCCTTATTTATTTGATAAGTAAAAAAGACTAACGACTCGAGTCGTTAGCTAACACTGTTTCGTCAACTGAATTCAGGATTTGTTCTAATTTGGTTCGGATCGCGTTTTTAAGCATGGATCTTAAATTTTTTTTATACTTCTTCTTAGTCAATGGACAAATATATTCTCCATCATCAATAACCTCGTTTTTTAACTCTCCATCTTTGTGTATGGCAAAATAAAAGTGCAGAGCTTTGCAAAGGAAAAATGCAGAGTCCTGCACTAAATTTTTGTGCATAAACAAAAAAAGACTTGCCAGTCACCCCAAGTCCCACTACAGTCATTGTGTCAAGCAATTGGTAGTGGAGGTAAGAAAGGATGCTAGCAATGTCTGATATTAATTGTATCAAACATTTAAGAAATAACAAAGGTTTATCTATTTCAGAAATACAAAGAACAATGGGAATTAATTGGCGAACAGCTAAGAAGTATGCGGATGAAGATCAACTCCCTAAACAGAAATCATTTAAAAAGAAAGGGAAGATGCATGAGGAAAAGTGGGGAGAAATTGTTTCAGATTGGCTTTTTGAGGATTTAAAGTTAAGGAAAAAATTAAGAAGAACAAAGAAACAAATATTTGAAGAACTAAAGGAAATGGGTTTCCAAGGTTCTTATCGTACTGTTTGTTACTTT
>NZ_JBHSNQ010000011.1:0-2082 GCF_042655065.1 Ureibacillus suwonensis | reverse complement strand
GCTTAATGCTTTCCGATAAATGTCTCCGCACTTCTGAAGTGTCAAGGCCGATTATTTTTTCCCCAAAATCGCCGGTTTAAAATTCCCCAGAAGGACCTTTCATTGATCCTTCTGTTTTTCTTCTTGGAGCCTCTTTTCCCGTAATCGATAGCTTTCCCCCTTTAGGTTGAAAATGATGGAATGATGCAGTAATCGATCTAACATCGCTGTCGCCAAAACCGAGTCTCCCACGATTTCTCCCCATTCCCCAAAGCTTTTGTTGGAGGTGAGGATAATCGGGGCATGCTCGTACCGCCGGGCGATCACTTGAAATAAGTAATGAGCGCTGTTCGGGTCCAGTTTTAGATACCCCATTTCATCAATAATGAGAACGGTTGGCTTCACAAAGACACGAAGCTTTTTCTCCAACTTTCCTTCCTGGTCGGCTCTTCTTAACTGATTGACCAAATCGTGAGCGGTAATAAAATACGTTTTATATCCTCTTGCGATCGCCTCCATTCCAATCGAAATTGCCAGATGTGTCTTCCCAATACCCGGTGGACCGAGAAAGAGGATATTTTCTTTCCGGTCAATAAAGGACAACGTAAGCAGTTCTCGAATCCGGCGCTCATCCACCGAAGGCTGCGCGGTAAAATCAAACGTATCGATCGTCTTGCGATACGGCAGTTTGGACAGCTTGATGAGCGTTTGGATCGATCGTGCCTGTTTTTCGACGATTTCTGCCTCTAATAAGCGGAATAAAAACTCTGAATATGATATATTATGAGTAGAGGCGTATTCTGCCATGGCGGACCATCGTTCCGCCATGACAGGCAAATGGAGTCGGTGGCAATACTCGTGTATTCGTTCTTTCATGAGCTTTCCCCTCGCAGGAATGCGTCATAAACGGACAATGGACGAGTATCCACTTCCACCGAAACAGGCGAAATGGTGGCGGCCATTTCCGTTTGTTTCTTTTTTATTTTTTCGGCGAATGAAATCACTTTTTTCTGTTGGTCCACGTGAGAAATCTCCTCCCCTCGAAAGTACAATCGAATATCTCCATTTAATCGCTCCTTCACCAGAATTTCTTTGCCCGCATACTCCGCCGATAAGAGCCATTGTTCCCCTTTGTAGGAGAAACTGCCATCCCAATGCACCTTCCGATAGGAAAGATAGCTCGTATCGTAATCTTTCAACGGAAGAGGCTTGAGTGACTCCTCGGCCCAACGCTCTTGCGGAGAAATACCGGTAGTGGCGTTTGGCTTCCGATTCGCCACTTGATCGAGCCAACGATGGAGAAGGAAATTTAATTCCTCGATGCTTTCAAACGCTGTCCCCACATAGAAGTGATCCATGNAATCCATAGTAACTCGCAAATTCGGAAAATCGTTGATTCCATTTCACCACTCCTTGTTCTCGCCCGTCTGTAACGGTCTTCATATTGTCAAATAACACCTTCTTCGGAACCCCGCCAAAGTACTTGAAGCTCTGAATCAGGCATTCCATTAAGTGTTCCTGATCCTGGCTGGTCGTAAATACCGCGTATTTCATCCGCGAATAGCCTAACGTGGCCACAAATAGCGATAACTTGACTTTTTTCCCTTCGATCACGACCTCCCCAACTTCTTTCCAATCGACTTGCATTTGTTCGCCAGGAAGCGTTTCATAACGAACGGTGTATTTCTTTTTCGCCGTCTCTCGGAAAGGTTTCATATAGTCTTTTAAAATCGTCTTTCCTCCCGTATAGCCCTGTTGTCGAATTTCAAAAAACAACTTTTCGCTATTAAACACCCCATCTTCTAACATTCGTTTTTGAAGATACGGCTTAAATGGATCTAACTTGCTTTTTCTTTGTTTTCGCTTGGATTTGGAAGGAGGATTGGGGGAGTGAATATATTTTCGGACGGTTTTCCGATCGATCCCCAATTCCCTCGCAATATCGGAAATACTCATTCCCCTTTCATACATCTCTTTGATCATAAAAAATTCCCCTCTCGTAATCATGAACCATAGCTCCTCTCGTTGACACTATGGTTCTATTGTAAGTGGGGAATTTTATTCCGGCTATATTGGGGATTTTATCATCGGCTTTAACAATAA
>NZ_JBHSNQ010000010.1:0-17005 GCF_042655065.1 Ureibacillus suwonensis | reverse complement strand
AGCCCTTATCTTGCTCGGATAACGCCCTCTCTTGCTCGGATAATCCCTCATCTTGCTCGGATAACTCCACCACTTGCTCGGATGATGCCCTCACTTGCTCGGATGGCTGCTCCACTTGCTCGGATAACTCCTTCTCTTGCTCGGATGACGCCCTCTCTTGCTCGGATACACTCCCAACTTGCTTAGATAGCGCCACTCCTTACGCGGATGAATCCCACACTTATCACTAACCTGCGCGTTTACGAACAACTCGATCAGATAAATCATGGATCCCCAGCTTATATCAAAAAACCCACTGCACAAAAAATGCCCGGCACTTCAAAGTCCAGTGAACTCCAAAGTGCCAAGCATCTCATACCAGCGATTTCATGTAACCCCAGCAAAATCGCTATATCCACATACATCCAGAAAAACCCTCACCATCATCCCTGCTGCACACTTGAAGGCAATTGAAGCAATTCCATCAACTGCGCTTCATCCAGCTCCGTCAGCCAGTTGCTTGCCTGAATCAATTCTTCCGACAAGGAGGACTTCATCTCCAGCATTTGGTCCACTTTCTCCTCAATCGTGCCGATGGTGATAAATTTATGCACCTGCACAAACTGCTTCTGCCCAATGCGGTACGCCCGGTCCGTCGCCTGATTTTCCACAGCCGGATTCCACCAGCGATCCGCATGCAGCACGTGGCTTGCGGCCGTCAAATTCAATCCGGTTCCTCCCGCCTTCAGCGACAACAAGAACACGGGGAATTCCCCAGCTTGAAAGGCCTCCACCAAGGCATCCCGCTGCTCCTTGCGCATGCTGCCGGTCAAAAACGGCACGTCCCAGCCATAAAGTTCAAAGAAGCAATGCTGCAATAATTGGCCCATCCCAATATACTGGGTGAAAATCAAACATTGCTCGCCGCCATCGACAATTTCCTTCGCCAGCTCCACAATCCGCTTCAACTTCACCGAACGGGAAAGCATCCTTTCTGCATCCCCAAACGGCTCCTTCAAATACAGCGCCGGATGATTGCACAATTGCTTCAACTTGCTCAGCATCTGCAAAATCCGTCCTTTGCGCTCAAAAGGGGACAGCTTCTCCAAATCCGCCAAACTGTCCTGGATATATCCCTCATACAGCGCGGCCTGTTCTTCCGTCAACGGGCAGAACTCCTTCGTTTCCTGCTTATCTGGCAAATTCAGCATCAAATCCGGATCATTTTTCGTTCGCCGCAGCAAGAACGGCCGGATTTTAGCCCGCAGCAGCTGCTTGTGCCGTTCCGAATCATCCCGTTCAATCGGCACAATGAATTCCTCTTGGAACTTCTTGTAACTTCCCAAATAGCCCCGGTGGATAAAATCAAAAATCGCCCACAGTTCCGCCAACCGGTTCTCAATCGGCGTGCCCGTCAACGCAATATGATGGTCGCCTTGCAAACGGCGGATGGCTTTCGATTGCTGGGTCTGCATATTTTTAATATTTTGCGCTTCATCCAGCGTCACCACCGCCCAATCGACGGCCTCCAAAAACGCCACATCCTGCGAAATCGTGCCATAGGTGGACAACACCACTTGCGGCGCTTCCGTTACCAAAAACTGATGAAAGGCTTCATCCTTCAAACGCCCTGAAGCATAATGGGTGTGCACCTTCAAAGATGGGGCAAAGCGTTCCAATTCCTTCTGCCAGTTCCCCAAAACGGAAGTCGGGCAAACGATGAGCGACGGTTTCTTCTCTTGCCAAAACTCATATACATACAGCAAATAACTGATCAACTGTACCGTTTTCCCAAGCCCCATATCATCGGCCAAAATGGCGCCAAACTGCTGCGTGCGCATAAACGCAAGCCACTCATAGCCCTGTTGCTGATAAGGCCGCAATGTCGCCTTCAAAGACGTTGGCACTTTCACAGGAGGCAGCCCTTGCTTTTCCTGCAGTTGATTCACATACGCCTGCAACGAACGCTGCATTTCAAAGGCAAAGAGCGGGTCGTCCCGGTCTTCATCCTCTTCATCCCATTCCGGATTCAACAGCTCCTCTGGCATCTCGCGGAACACCAATTCCTTCACGGTCCAGTTTTCTTTTTCCGCCTTGTCCATCAACGCCCGCACTTTCGCCATCCAATCGCTGTCCAAGCGGAACCATTCATCGCCGATCCGCACAAACTCCCGTTTTTCCTCCACGATTTTACGGAACTCTTCGGGACTGATTTTTTCGCCGCCGATGGAAAGCTCCCAGCGGAAGGATAAAATGTCATCCAGCCCGGCCATGGACTTTTTCGGAACGTTTTGCGCACTGACGCGGACCCGCATTTTCGTCCTTTTCAATTCTTTCAGCCAGGCAGGAAGAATCACTTCAAACCCAAGGGCTGTCAACTTGGCAAAGCCGTTCCGGATTAGGGCGCGCACCTCGGCATCGCCCAACGGAATATACAAAAACGACTCATCCGAAACCACGTCCAATCCAAGCAGCTGCACCATTTGCTTCTGCGTTCGCGCGATTTCATCCGCAAAGTCTTTCCATTTATCAGGAAGCGCCTCCCGGATTGGGAGATGCCGCTTCCTTGCAGCAGGCGTCCAATGTTTGGCGGATGCCGAAGATAAAATCACCGTTTCCAGCACCCAGTCATCCGAAGAATCTTCAGGTTCATTCAAACGGAGGGCGACTGTCAAATGGCCGATGGAACGGTCCTGCTGAAGCGGCCAACCGCCTTCTTTGAAGAAAGGCAGCAAGGAAGGCACATCGGAAAGGGGCAAGCCGTTTTGCCCCAATTTTTGATAAAGGGCGGTTGTCAGCAGCTCCTTCCGCAAGGGGTCGCCTTCCAAATGCACTAAAAGAGACGGCCCCGTTTCATACTCGGACACTTCCGCCACATCCCATAAGGAAGGGCTGTTCCACAATGGCTGTACGGCATATAGATTTTCAAGCAACATCGCATCCTCAGCCCTTGCCCCTTCAAACTTTGCAAAAGGATGCTTCCACTCGGGGGACAAAGCTTCCATCAATTCGACCGCCGAAACGATCAGCGCATCCCCGTCCATCTCGGCATGCAATCCGTAAAAATTCGGTTCATACCGGAAAAAGAAAACCGATGCGAACTTTTCGGCGGTAATGGTCTTTCCGTTTTCAAAAGCCCGGACGGCATACAATCCCTGTTTCAACGGCTCGAAGGTCAATTGATAAACATTGGCAAAAGGATTGACGTTCAACGCATGTTTAACTTGCAACTCTTTCATAGAAATTTCCTTTCTCCAGCTCGGCATTCCAAAGTCTCATCCTGATAATTTCTTTTCTCCAATTCNTCCCGAAAATATTCTATCTCCACCCCGGCATCCCGGTGCTTCATCCGAATATTTCCTTCACCCTGGCATCCCGGTGCTTCATCCCGAAAATATTCTTTCTCCAACTTGGCATCCGAGTGCTTCATCCCGAAAATATTCTATCTCCACCCCGGCATCCCGGTGCTTCATCCGAATATTTCCTTCACCCTGGCATTCCGGTGCTTCATCCGAATATTTCCTCCAACCCGGCATCCGGTGTCTCATCCGAATAATTTCCTAACCCGGCATCCGGTGTCTCATTCCAATAATATTCTTTCTCCAACACGGTATCCCGGCGCCTCATTCCGATAATATCCTTTCTTCAACCCGGCATTCCGGTGCCTTATCCAAATATTTCCTCCACTCGGCGTCCCGGTGCTTCATCCGAATAATTTCCTTTCTCGAACTCAGCATCCCAAATAGTCTCATCCCAATAATTTCCCTTTCTCCAATTCTTCCTGCAAAGCCCGCAGCCGTTTGTATTGATCGCGGACGGAAGCGATATAGTCTTCCCAAAAATTCATTTTGCCCGCTTTTTTCGCCGCGGCTTTCATCTTCTTCCAAATCCGGACCGCCTGCTTGTAATTGTAACGGGACTTTTCCTTGATTTCCCCCATGGCGTAAAAATGGTAGAGGGGAAGGACAAGGGCGGGGGCTTCCTCCGCAACTTGCTTCAACCCGTTGTACTCCAAATGCTCGATGGAGGAAGGATACATTTGCTGCAACGCCACCCATTCCCCGTAACGCTTATGCTTCAACAAATATTGGGAATATTGATGAATCCCGTCTTTCCCAAAGGAAGAATATAATAAAATTTCCTCATCTTCCGATAAATCGATATGCTCATATAATGAATAAATCGAAGAAACGACGGACGAACGATACACATTCTTCACCCTTTGGATGAACGCTTCCAAATGGGGAAGGATGGCCCGCAAAATAAGTTCTGCCGCCCGTCCGTTCTGCTTGGCGTAAGCGAATTTCACAAGCCCCAAATGGATGTCCACATGTTCAGGATTGATATGTTGGATATTTTCTTCGATTGCGGAATCATTTTTCAAAATAATATAGAACACATTGAGCACTTCCGGAACAGGCATTTCCCGCTGTTCCTGCAAATACACCAGTTCTTCCAAAGCGCGCCGTTTTTCCGTAAACACTTCATCCCAAAACAGCAGATACAGGTTCATTTTCCGGTTGATGAAGCCTTCCTGTTCAAACAGCAATTCCCGGAGGAGGAACTGCATTTGATCAAAAAACAGATCCGTTGCAAAAAGGCGGGATGTTCCGGGGATTTCATGGACGATGTTTTGGATGGATTGGAATCTTTTATGAAAAAAGTTTTCCAGCAAATGTTCATCCATAGAGCGGCTTTTCGTGAATCGAAGGGACAATCGATTCACAACGGCCAGTTCCATAAATAACTTGTAAATCGGTTGCCATTCCCGTTCGAACGGCATTTGTTTATTCAATTTTTCCAGTGCATTCTCCGCGATGTTGGTGTACATGAAGGCGGGAATTTCTTCATCCCCGTGAAAATAGTGGCTGAGCACTTCATCGACCATTTTCAGCCAGCTTTCAGGGGTGCGGATATTCGCGAGGGCTTGCAAATCCACGGTTTTTTTCGAACGCCAGCTGCTCACCCATTCTTGCACGGAATCAATATATTGATATAACGACAGCAACACGCTCACCTGATGCCGGCACCAACCTTCCTGCGGGCATGAGCAGGAAATTGTGTTGCCTCGGAAATCGATAATCACTTCCGCCGCCCGCACATCCCGGACCGTCGTCGTCAAAATGGAGAAGACGGATATATAGCGATGGAAAACCACCGCCTGATTCCGGACGGCAAAAAGCGCCCGCCGAACGATCTCCTCATCTTCCGTGACGGAAGGATGAAGCTCCCTCGCAATGATCTGCAATTTTTCACAGATAAATGCTTCTTGCTCTTTGGCCACATTTGCAACTGATAACACCATTCCATTCGCTCCTAAAAAAGTCTTTCTTTCCATTATACCGCGGCAATCCATCTTTGATAAGGGAAATCCTTTGAACTTGCGCGGAACAGATTTAAAAAAACAGATTAAAATGTTATGAATTTTTCGAAAAAAAGTATAAAATAATAAAAAATAGTATTAATATTAGATGAAATAAGAAGCCAACCCTCTTTGGTGATTCCATTTATTTCCTAAAAATGAATTTTTATCAACCAATGGAGTTCTTTCAAACATGAAATTTGGGGAATATAAGGTAAAGGAAATTCGTATGATAGATTACAACCATTTTTACATGGCAGTTTCGTGAAAATTCATCTCTTTCAGGCATAAGTTGTTTGTCGGGCACATAGAATGGAAGTTTGTTCTTTTGACAATATAAATTCATGTGGTTTCCAAAAAATTCAAGTTCATTATTGATTAAACACCGGCTTTTTTGGAAAAACCTAAGGAAGTTTCAAATTCGGGGAAAAGGGAAATTTTGATGTAAGCTTTCGGTCAAAGGAAATGAGTGAAATAGGAGGGATATCGATGATCCAAGTCCAATATATGAAACCGTTTTATTCCAAAGTCTCGGGCGAAACGTTGCGTTTAGTGTTTGCGTATCAATATTTTTCCATCATGAAGGACAATGAAGTGTATCATTTTGTGCCGATTGAAGGGAAGGAAATTATCGTAAACTTAAAAACGATGCAAATCGAAAACCTCTCTGAAATTTTTGT
Organism: Ureibacillus suwonensis; assembly: GCF_042655065.1. NCBI lineage: Bacteria > Bacillati > Bacillota > Bacilli > Caryophanales > Caryophanaceae > Ureibacillus > Ureibacillus suwonensis. The sequence goes on along the minus strand of NZ_JBHSNQ010000010.1, from coordinate 10,984 downwards.
TTTCCAGCGCGGAAACCGGTTTCTCCGCCTGCCGCTTTATCAGCTGCTGTTGATTTCCAACATCCACGAACATCTGGCACCGATTTTGGAGGAAGCGTCCAATAAGTCGGAAAGCATCCATCTCGTTCCTCATGAGGAAAATTCGGAAATCGCGGACCTCATTCGTGCATTGGAAAGCCAAAATTTAGATCGCCTCATCGACGAAGCCCTCTCCAATCGCGACGAACAACTTTTCTACGAATTGGTCGAAAAGAAGAAAAAAATGGAATAAGGTGCCGGGTACTTGATGTGCCTGGCACTCTTACGAAATTAACAAATAGATGATTCCCACTGCAATCCCGGATCCAATGATTCCAAACACCACGTCTTCCAACGAAAATGCCTTCACATGTTTCATTCCGACTCCTCCTTATTCTTCTTATGGAACCATTATTTCCTAATCTTCAAACGATTAAACCTAATCTCAATCAATCTATTCATTGAAAAAGATAAATATTCGGAATTTTGAGGGGATTCTTTTTAAAGGAATTGCCGATATATTGAATTTTTCTGAAATCCGCCGATATGTAGAGAAAAGAGGTTTTTAATAGAAAGTTTTGAAGGATTTCTGTCGGTGGCACTTTATCCAAAAAAGAAAAGGAGGGGGAAGATGTTCGGGCAATGGTGGGCAACAGGAATGATGATTATCAATAATCTTAATCAAAACTGGATGATGGCCAATAAAGCGCTTCTGAGAATTTCATCCGGCTACCGCATCAACAGCGCGGCGGATGATGCGGCAGGCCTGGCCATTTCCGAAAAAATGCGCGCCCAAATTCGCGGGCTTCAAATGGCGGGCAAAAACATTCAGGACGGGATTTCCCTCGTTCAAACGGCGGAAGGGGCACTCAATGAAACCCATGCCATCATCCAGCGTATGCGGGAGCTGGCCATCCAGGCGGCAAGCGACACGCTGACGGACGATGATCGCAAATTGATCGATATTGAGTTCCAACAATTGAAAGAGGAAATGACGAGGATTGCCAAGCAAACCGAATTCAACACACGCCCCCTCTTGAACGGCGATTATGAATCCAATCCGTTGAAAATCCAGGTGGGCGCGAATGCCGGTCAATATATGGAAATCTATATCGGCGGTGTGGACAGCAATCGCCTTGGAATCGGCGGTTTGGACATTGCGACACGGGACAACGCCGATGCAGCGATTGGCGCGCTGGATCAGGCATTAAAGCAAGTTTCCGGTGAACGTGCCCGCCTCGGCGCGTACCAAAACCGGTTGGAACATGCGTACAATAATGTGCTGAATACGGCGGAAAACTTGACGGCCGCCGAATCCCGCATTCGGGATGCAGACATTGCCAAAGAAATGATGAACTACACGAAAGCAAGCATTTTGGCCATGGCTGCCCAGCACGTCCTCGCCCTTCATATGCAGCAGGCCCAATCGATCTTGATGTTGCTGAATGGCGGGAAGAAGTAGTGGATGGTTTCGTTTATGGGGAGTGGGGGATGTGGTTGATTCCCTAAATTCCTCCCTCAAGGCCGATGCCATTCTGGGAAAACTGGAGTAGATCCATTTGCTTTGAATGCCGAGGAAATGCGGGGGTTGGTGCTATTTACGTGTGATTGAAGCGTCCCCCTCAGCGAATGGATGTCTGCTGCTGATCAAGGCGGCAAGAGGTTCACTTGGCGATTGCATATGCCTGATACTCTTGGAAGTGCCAGGCATTTTTTATGTCAACTTAATCCTCCAAATTTTATCTTTCACCCAAAAAAACCGTCCAAAAATTAATTTTCTGGAAATCACTTCCTAGAACCCCTCATTTCTGCTAATTTATAAGAAAGAACGGTTCAACTGCATGAGGGGGTGGAATTTTGCTGATAAAACCATTCCAAACCAGCACTTACAAAATCGCCCTGGAATCCCTACGCAAACGCCTAAGCCCTCGCCACGAAAAAATCCTGAAAATCGAAGAAGAACTCTCTTTGCAAGAAGCCGGAGAAAACGGCGAAAAACATGTATTGACCATCCTGACAGAAAACCAGCTGCCAAAGAACACCTTTATCCTCCATAACGTCACAATTGACTCCATCATCAACATCCAAATTGACATTATGCTGATTTCACCGGGCTGGTGCCTTATCCTGGAAGTCAAAAACCTCAATGGTGAACTGACATTTATGAACAACCCGCCACAATTGATTTGTGTAAAAGAAGACCGGAAATTGATCTACCGCAGCCCGGAAGCCCAAATCGACCAATACCTCTTCGGCCTCACCCGATTTTTTGAGCAACATCAACTGAAAATGCCCATGTATGGAGCCATCGTATTGCCTTATGCCAACGCCATCATAGACAAGCCTCCATCCAAATATCCGCTGCTCATGGGAAGGGGCATCATCAACCACATTTGGACACTGCCAAAAAAAGACATCATCCCATCCAAACAAGTGGCGGAACTCATGATCCGGCATACGAAAGAACCATCCTGGAACCATTTTCCTCTTACCGAGCACTACAACATTGATCCAAAGGACATCCTGCGCGGCGTCGAATGCCCGAACTGCGGCGCCATCCCCATGAAACGCCTGAAGCGGACATGGCTTTGCGAAAAATGCAACAAAATGGATATGCACGCCCATGTAAAAGCGTTGAGGGAGTATTACATGTTGATTGATAAGACGATTTCTACTAAAGAAGCCATGGATTTTTTAATATTAAGAAACCGCTTTGAAGCAACGAGAATATTGAAAGCTAACAGCAAAGAACGTACCGGGAATACAAGAAATAGTAGATATGATTTGGCATTGGAATAAATCAGGATGATGCGCAAGAAGAAGTAAGATAAAGAGCGTGCTTGATTGGTGCGCTCTTTTATATTTATTAAGGGATTATTTCAAAAAATGGATGCTGCTACAAAGGGAGTGGAAACTACATCATTGGAAGCGCTAAAAGGGAAAAAAACAGTATCTGCATCTGGAAAAGGCAAATGAACTAAAGGGAATGCTATTCGCACTAAAGAGGATGCCAATCGCACCAAAGGGATGGCCATCCGCACCAAAAGAGGGAGTAACCGCACCAAAGGGTTGGCCATCCGCACCAAAATAGGGAGTAACCGCACCAAAGGGTTGGCCATCCGCACCAAAAGGGGGAGTAACCGCACCAAAGGGTTGGTCATCCGCACCAAAAGGGGGAGTAACCGCACCAAAGGGTTGGCCATCCGCACCAAAAGGAGGAGTAACCGCACCAAAGGGATGGCCATCCGCACCAAAAGGAGGAGTAACCGCACCAAAGGGTTGGCCATCCGCACCAAAAGGAGGAGTAACCGCACCAAAGGGTTGGCCAATCGCACCAAAAGGGGGAGTAACCGCACCAAAGGGTTGGCCATCCGCACCAAAAGGGGGAGTAACCGCACCAAAGGGTTGGCCATCCGCACCAAAAGGAGGAGTAACCGCACCAAATGGTTGGCCATCCGCACCAAAAGGAGGAGTAACCGCACCAAAGGGTTGGCCAATCGCACCAAAAGGGGGAGTAACCGCACCAAAGGGTTGGCCATCCGCACCAAAAGGGGGAGTAACCGCACCAAAGGGTTGGCCATCCGCACCAAAAGGGGGAGTAACCGCACCAAAGGGTTGGCCAACCGCACCAAAAGGGGGAGTAACCGCACCAAAGGGTTGGCCATCCGCACCAAAAGGAGGAGTAACCGCACCAAAGGGTTGGCTATCCGCACCAAAAGAGGGAGTAACCGCACCAAAGGGTTGGCTATCCGCACCAAAAGGAGGAGTAACCGCACCAAAGGGTTGGCCAACCGCACCAAAAGGGGGAGTAACCGCACCAAAGGGTTGGCCAACCGCACCAAAAGGGGGAGTAACCGCACCAAAGGGTTGGCCATCCGCACCAAAAGGAGGAGTAACCGCACCAAAGGGTTGGCCAACCGCACCAAAAGGAGGAGTAACCGCACCAAAGGGTTGGCCAACCGCACCAAAAGGAGGAGTAACCGCACCAAAGGGTTGGCCAACCGCACCAAAAGGAGGAGTAACCGCACCAAAGGGTTGGCCAACCGCACCAAAAGGAGGAGTAACCGCACCAAAGGGTTGGCCAACCGCACCAAAAGGAGGAGTAACCGCACCAAAGGGTTGGCCAACCGCACCAAAAGGAGGAGTAACCGCACCAAAGGGTTGGCCATCCGCACCAAAAGGGGGAGTAACCGCACCAAAGGGTTGGCCATCCGCACCAAAAGGAGGAGTAACCGCACCAAAGGGTTGGCCATCCGCACCAAAAGGAGGAGTAACCGCACCAAAGGGTTGGCCATCCGCACCAAAAGGAGGAGTAACCGCACCAAAGGGTTGGCCAACCGCACCAAAGGGTTGGCCATCCGCACCAAAAGGAGGAGTAACCGCACCAAAGGGCTGGCCATCCGCACCAAAAGGGGGAGTAACCGCACCAAAGGGTTGGCCAATCGCACCAAAAGGGGGAGTAACCGCACCAAAGGGTTGGCCATCCGCACCAAAAGGAGGAGTAACCGCACCAAAGGGTTGGCCATCCGCACCAAAAGGGGGAGTATCCGCACCAAAAGAAGAAGTATCTGCACTAAAAGACCTCTCCGCACCAAATAATACCCCTCCCCTAGCAAAAAACGGTAGATAATGTGAAAATAATTCACAGTTTCCCGTGAAAGTTGTATACTAAAACTCGTATGATTAAATTCAACACAATACAAACCGACGAATAAAACATTCTAAATCAATACACCCTAAAACAAACGGGTCGTGGAGTGCATAGGATTTGAAGTTCCCTCAATAAAGCGCGGAACACAAAGTGGAGCCGACAATCCTGGGCTCCTTCACAACACCATCAAGAACCATAACCAAATCTCAGCACTGTCAACACTCCATCCACCCGTTTCGGAACATTGAAAGGAAGTAACGATTAACATGACAAAAACAATGTGTGTGATCGGACTAGGTTACATCGGATTACCAACAGCGGTCACTTTTGCAAACCATGGAGTCAAAGTTCATGGAGTAGACGTCAACCCGAATGCCGTTCGAAGCATTCAAGAAAAAAAATTACATATTGAAGAACCAGGCTTGCAAGAACGGCTCAACAAAGCGGTGGATGAAGGATATTTGACTGCTTCCACAACACCGCAAGAAGCGGATGTATTTATCATCTCCGTACCATCACCAATCAATCCGGACAAAACAGCCAACCTTGAATACGTGCGGGAAGCCACAAAATCCATCGTGCCTTACGTAAGAAAAGGCAACTTGGTCATTCTGGAATCCACAGTGCCGCCAAAAACAGTGGAACGCGTGATGATTCCTGAACTGATAAAAACAGGATTGGATATCGGAACAGAACTCTTTGTTGCCCACTCACCAGAACGGGTAATTCCGGGACGCATCTTTGAAGAATTGATCAACAACGGCCGCATCATCGGCGGGATCAATAAAAAATCTGCGGAAATGACAAAAGAACTTTACGAACTCTTTGTGAAAGGCCCTATCCATTTAACGGATGCCACAACAGCGGAACTTGTGAAAGTCATGGAAAATACATACCGTGATGTCAACATTGCGTTCGCCAACGAATTGGCCAAATTGGCTGAAGAATGGGATGTCAACATTTGGGAAGCGATCCACTATGCGAACTTCCATCCTCGCGTGAACATCCACTTCCCAGGACCAGGTGTGGGCGGACACTGCATCGCCGTTGACCCATGGTTCTTAGTGGAACTTGGCGGAGAAAAAGCGCAAATGATCCACCTTGCGCGCAAAATCAATGATGGCATGCCGTTGTTCACAGCCCAAAAAACGCAAAAAATCTTGAATGAAAATAAAATCGCGGGCGGCAAAGTGGCAGTGCTTGGCCTTGCTTTCAAAGGAAATGTGGACGACATGCGCGAAAGTCCATCATTGGAAGTGATCCACGAACTTCAACAACTTGGCTTGGAAGTCGTTTCCTTCGACCCGCATATTAAAGAAAATAAACACCCAACCCAAACACAAAGCTTGGAGGAAGCCGTAAACGGTGCGGACATTCTGCTTGTGTTGACGGACCATAAAGAATTCAAAGAATACAACCCATTAACGATCACGCCAAAACACAAAATCGTGCTTGATACGAAAAACTGCTTGGATCGCGAAAAATGGAAAGAAGCCGGATTCCAATGCCATCTTCTCGGCGATTCAAAAAATAAATAAGAAGAATATACGGCAGGGTAGAAGCTCTGCCGTTTTTCTTTTGGTGCAGAGGATGGAACGGGGCTCCCGCGGATGAAGTCTCCCGCGTATAAAGGCAATAACCCCCGCCTCAAAATGCATATCCTTCCACCCACGTGCCAAAAATAAGGTGTAACACCCGTAAACGCCATGTCACCAATTTTTAACTTTCAAATTCTGTACATTCTCATTTTTTTTGGTATGATGATAAACGGAAAAAAACAATCGAAATGGATGAATGGAAATGAAAGAAACAGTTTTAGGCATACAAGTCAACACAGAAACCTACGACGAACTGATCGAGCAGATTTTTGACCGCATCGAGAAAAAAGAAAAATCACTCATTGTCGCCATCAACCCGGAAAAAATCATGAAAGCGAAAGACGATCCGGCTCTCAAAAAACTATTGAACGAAGCTGAATTCCAAATTCCTGATGGCATTGGTGTCATCCTGGCTTCCAAACTTCAAAAAGGGAACATCATCGAAAGGGTTACGGGCATCGACATGATGATGCGCATTTGTGAAGAAGCGGCGAAAAAACAAAAACGGATTTTCTTATATGGAGGAAAACCGGGAGTTGCCGCATCCGCTGCGGAAAAACTGAAAGAACTTTACCCTGGCATCCAAATCGCCGGCATCCAGCACGGTTACGAAAAAGACAATGCAAAAGTCGTAGCCAACATCAATGAAGCCAAACCGGATATCCTCTTTGTCGCAATGGGCAGCCCAAAACAGGAAAACTGGATCAATGCCAACCGCGACCAATTATACCCAATCATCTATCAAGGGGTGGGAGGATCCTTCGACGTGCTCGCAGGAAATGTCAAACGGGCGCCGGAATTTTTCCAAAAAATAGGGCTTGAATGGTTTTACCGGTTGATGCTGGAGCCAAAAAGAATCAAGAGACAAATGGCATTGCCTAAATTTTTAATCGAAGTCATCCGCAGCAAAAAAGCGAATTAGCAACATTTCCCTCAACTCCACAAAATTATGCAATAGAAAATTATTTTGTAATCTTTGTAATAATTTATTGTGTATTTACACTGATGGTGTTAGACTGAAGTAAGTAGTAAGATTTCCTCTACAAAATAGATGGAAAAATTTTCCCTGCAAGAAAAAATGGTTGGTAGCCCTGGAAAGAGGCCTCAGCAATTCACTGCTGGGGCCTTTTTCCTGCTCACCAACCCTTCCTTATAATAGGAAGAAAATCCAAACGGTGCCACAAGATGCTTCCGTTGGAATAAATTTTATCCATCCGATCGCGCCAACTCCTACCCAAATAAATCCCAACCCCAACAAAAAAATCGGTCATAAATCCAAATAGCCACCAATATACTAGGTGTCGGGTGAATGAAACGGAACATGAATAAACGATTGGAACAAAAGAACCAATCAGCAAAAAATAGCAAATCATCTCCAATGTCATGAAAAAAATGGACCAACATTAGTAAAATGAAAAAATCTAAAAAAAATATAAGAGAATTGCTGATTGAGGTTGTTTTTTACAAATAACTTATGTCATAATATAAGAGATTCTTAGTTATCCTTTTCACGAATTTGTCGATCTTGTAACAGTATTGGAATTGTTTCCAAAAAAAGATTGACAACCCATTCGCAGACTACTAAACTTTTATTTGTAATAGTTTATAGTTCTCATATGTTTTGAGGATAACTAAAAATATTATGTGAAATAAGAGGAGGAAATCTTTCTATGGCTAACCAACCAAAGAACTATAAAAAATTCGTAGCAACAGCTGCTACAGCTACATTGGTTGCAAGCGCAATCGTTCCTGTTGCTTCAGCTGCAAGCTTCTCTGACATCGAAGGCAACACTCATGCAGATGCAATCAAAGCTTTATCAGATGCAGGTATCATCAAAGGTTATGAAGATGGTACATTCAAACCAAACGCTGAAATCAACCGCGGACAAACTGTTAAATTATTAGGCCGTTGGTTAGAAACTAAAGGCTACAAAGTTCCAGAAAACTGGAATACTGTACAACGTTTCAACGATCTTCCAGTAAACGCAGCTGACTCTGAATTAGTAAAATACGCAGCACTAGTTAAAGATGCTGGCGTATTCAACGGTTCTAACGGCAACTTAAACTACAGCCAACCAATGCAACGCCAACAAATGGCACTTGTATTAGTACGTGCCATCAAAACGGTAGAAGGCATTGACTTAATTCAAGATTACAAAGAAGCTGGATTCACATCTAGCATCAAAGACTTGAACAAAGCATTCTCTACTGAAAACGTTGAAGCAATCACTGCTTTAGAATACGCTGGTATTACAGTTGTAGAAAACTTCAACCCAACAAGCGCAATCACTCGCGGTCAATTCGCTTCATTCTTAAACCGTACAATCAACTACGAAGTGCCAGTTAAAGTTGAATCAGTAAGTGCGATTAACGCTACAACTCTTACAGTAACAGGTACAGCCTTAAATAAGTTGACAGCAGAAGATATTACTGTTGAAAATAACACAGTTAAATCTTTCACTGCAAGTGCAGATGGAAAATCAGCAACTGTAGTGTTAAATAATCAATTAATTCCAGATGTAACTACAAAGGTAACTATTAAAGGTACTTCATTTGACGTAACTTACAAAATCGAAGCTACTAAAATTTCTGTAGTAGAAGCTACTTACGATGATGACATTGCTAATCAATTTGTTGCAATTCAAGTTGATGGTAAATCAGTTACTGCTCAGGAATTAATCAATGCTGGATACACGTTAAAATTTGAAGCGTATAAAACAAAAGCTGCTACAAATTCTCTTACTGACGCATTATTCAAAAACGCTGACACAGGTGAATTAAGAACTGATTTAAATGATGTAGATACAGATGGAACACTAGCTGATATTTTAGGTGGAAATCTACCAACTGCAGGTCAAACAGTTTATGTAAAAGTAACCCTTACAAAAGGTTCAGAAGTAATTACATCCGATTTAACACCAATTATTATCAAGAACCTTGATTTAGCAGCTAATTCAATTACAGCGGCTACATTAAAAAACTATGGCATTGATAAAGAAAATGATAATGAATGGCAAAATGACTTCTATCAATCAAGTTCAACACTTGTAACTGGTGAAAAAGCTAAATTTGTAGAAATTAAAGTAAAAGCTGGTTCTGAAGAAGAAAAAGTAACTAGTGGCTATTCTGTAAAATCATCAGATGTTTCAGTAATATCTGTAGATAGCGATGGTGTATTAACTGCTGAAGGTCCTGGTAAGGCAACTATTACAATAAGCTATGGTGAAGTTACTTACACAAAAACATTCACAGTTACAAATGCTGCTCGTAAACCAGCTAGCATTAAAGCAGATAAAACTTCACTAACTTTAACTGAAAATGGTACAGCAACAACTAAAATTAAGCTATTAGACCAATATGGCGATCCAATGCCTATTACTGATAATGTAAAGTTGAAACAATCTGACGAAACTAAGGCGGTTGCATCAATCTCTGAAACAACTGATGAAACCGGGGAAGCAACACTAACATTCACAGGGACTGGTAATGGTAAAGGTACAAATACAGTAACATTCTATGATGCAGCTAATGCTAAAATTGGCACTACAGCAGTAACAGCTACTGTAACAGATAATGATACTTTAGCTAAATACAGTTTAGCTGTTGACTCTGATATCTCCAGTGATGATGTTGATGCTATAAAAACAGCTTTAGGTATAGATGAACTTACTGCATCTGACATTTCTACAGATGCTACGTTAGATATACAGTCAGATAAATATGTTAAAATTGATATCTCAGGTTTAAACTCTGCAGGAGTTAAGGTAAGTGATGAACAAAACGATGCTGAAGATTATACTGTAACAGTTAACCAATCTAAAGCAGATGTACTTGCAGAAATTGGTGACGATGGTGAATATGCATTAGCAGCTGACGGATTTATTGTATTAAAAGCTGGTACAGAAACTGGTACAGCAACAATTACCGTGAAAAATAATGCTAATAATAACATTGTTGCTACATTCAAAGTAACTGTTGAAAGTGTTGGATATAACGTAACGGGTGCGACATTGAAAGATGTACCATCACCTACTTATGCTACAACATTGAATTATGAAGATTTCTTAAGCTACACTGCTGCAGATAAAGATCCAGTTATTTCTGGAATTAAATTAACAAAAGCTTCTGCACACCCAGTTCGTTTAGCTTTAACTGATGGAGCTGGTACTGTTGGTGATTTATACATTGATAAAAATGCAGATGGAGTTTACGATGCTACTGATGTGAAAGTAGGTTATGTTACAATTTCTACATTAGGTACTTTTGCTGATGAGGGCCCATATGATGTAGTAAATGGTGTATCAGTTGCTTCTGGAGATGACGGTACAGTATTATTCAAAGTACTTGATAATAATAGTGCTGTAGTAGCTACTAAATCTGTTAAGGTTGATTTCTAAGAATTAAATCATTTTAGGTGATATTAGAATATTGCCCTAAATGACTGAAAAGCTCTGTGGAGGGAAATCTCTACGGGGCTTTTCTGGTTGTATACAATCCGAATTAAAGGTTCTTTGTCAAATGGTGTTGGTGAATAAATTCTAGTGACATTATTTGGTAATATGTAATCGGATGGCTTAGGGGAAATTCGAGGTAAGCCCGAAATCAAACAACGCCTATAAATCAATGACACCTCCCTGTAAGATGAAAGTAACAATTACAGAGGAGGTGTTCTTTTTTTGACAACGGAAAAACTCAATATCGTGCCTGTAAAATTAGA